>JBBSKE010000135.1:0-8595 GCA_038256595.1 Tepidiformales bacterium
CATGACCGACCTCCACACCAACCGCAACCTTCGGCTCCTGAACGCCTTCTGGTTCCTCCGCGATTTCCAGCTCTGGATCCCTGTGTGGATCATTTTCCTGACCGTCAACCAGGGTTTCAGCCTGACCGAAGTGCTGATCGCCGAGGGCCTCTTCCTCGTCGCCGTGGTGCTGCTCGAAGTACCGACCGGGGCGATCGCCGACCGCTATGGCCGCTCGACCTCGCTCGCCCTGGGCGCGTTTGTACTCGGCATTGCCGTGTTCGCCTTCGCCTTTGCGACGAACTTCCCGATGCTGCTTGTCTCGTTCCTGACCTGGTCGCTGGCGAGCACGCTCATGTCCGGGGCTGACACCGCCCTCCTCTTCGACACCCTCAAAGCGGCGGACCGCACGGCCGAGTTCGAAAAGCGGGCGGGTCGCGGCGCCGCCATCAGCTGGCTCGGCATCGGGCTCGCGACGCTGCTCGGCGGACCTGTCGCCTCCCTGATCAGCACCGAGTCCACGATCTACATTGGCGCGGGCACGTGCGTGCTCACCGGGATCATGGCGTTACTCGTGCGCGAAGTGCGGCCCGAAAACCCGCAATCCGAACACCCGAACTTCGTCGGAAGCGTGCGCGGGGCGTTTCTCGAAATCTGGCAGCAGCCCGAGGTGCGGGCAGTCGTCCTCCTCGGTGGCGTGACCTTCGCCGCAATCGAATCGCTGAGCTACCTCGTGCAGCCTTACCTGGTCGACCGCGGGATCGAAGTGAGCGCGCTCTTCTCGGCGCTGCAGGTGCCAATCTACGTGGCCGGCCTCGGCGGCGCGCTGGTGAGCGCGCGCGTGTTGCAGCATTTCGGGCTGGCGCGTTCGCTCCTGCTGACGCCGTTCCTCGCCGCCGCCTGCTGTCTCGCGCTCGCAACGGCCCCCGGCCTGGCGGCATACGCGGCGCTCCCGCTGCTCGTTGGGCTGAGCACCTGCCTGCAGCCAATCGCCACCGGCGCCATCAACCGCCGGGTCAGTTCCGAGCGGCGCGCGACCGTGCTCTCGCTCTACGGGATGAGTTCGAGCCTCGTGATGGCGGCGATGGCGCCGGGAATCGGGTTCACCACCGACACGGCCGGACTGCCGAGTGCGTTCCTGCTGGCCGGGGGACTGGCAGTGCTTGCGCTCGCAGCCTTCGGAGTGCCGATGTTCGCCCTTCGCCACCGCTTCGAAGAGCGGCTCGAACCGCTCGCGCCACTGCCGTGAACCGCCAATCGGCCGACCGGAATCTCCGTCTCCTGAATGGCTACTGGTTTCTTCGCCAGTTCCAGGTGTGGGCGCCGGTCTGGATCGTGTTCCTCACCATCGACAACGGGTTCTCGCTCGGGCAAGTGACGCTCGCCTACAGCGTCTTCCTCCTCTGCGTCGTGGTGCTGGAAGTCCCGACCGGCGCCATCGCAGACCGCTACGGACGGTCACGGTCGCTGGCTCTCGGAGCGGCGCTGCTGGCCCTGGCAATTCTCCTGTTCGCGTTCTCGAACCAGTTCGCGGTGCTCGTGCTATCGTTCGTCGTCTGGTCGGTGGCTGTCACGCTGATGTCCGGGGCCGATAGCGCACTGCTGTTCGACACGCTCAAGGCTGTCGACCGATCGGGCGAGTACGAACGGCTCGCGGGGCGTGGCGCGGCCATCGGCTACCTTGGCGCCGGGCTCGCGACACTGGTGAGCGGTCCGATCGCCTCCGTTCTCGACACCCGCGCCACCATCATCATCGGAGCGGCGACCTGCCTGCTTACGTCGTTGCTCGCGCTGCTGATGCGGGAGGAACGCGTGGCGCCTGGGGAATCCGCCCGGACCTCGTTGCGAACAACGGTGAGCCTGGCCTTCGGTGAAGTCGCCCGGCAGCCCGAGGTGCGTGCAGTGATGCTCCTCAGCGGATCGACCTACGCCGCAATGGAGACCCTCAGCTTCTTGCGTCAACCGTTCTTGCTCGACCGAGGAATCGAAGTTGGGCCATTGTTCTCTGCGTTGCAGCTGCCGTTGTTCGTTGCCGGGCTGGCCGGCTCGTTCGCGGCCGAACGCGTCCTCCGGGTCGCCGGGGTGCCGCGGACGTTGCTGCTGGGGCCGCTTCTCGCCTTCGCCGGGTGCGCTGTCATCGCAGTCGTGCCCGGGATGGCAGCCTACCCGGCACTGCCGCTGCTCGTGGCCCTGAACACCTGCATGCTGCCGATCGCGACGGGCGCCATCAACCGGCGAGTCTCGTCCGCCCGGCGGGCGACTATTCTTTCGCTCTACAACATGGGAGCCAGCCTCGCGATGGCCGTGATCGCGCCGGTCGTTGGTTACACACACGATGAGGCGGGCACCTCCAGCGCATATCTCGTCGTTGGCGGGCTGGCACTTGCCGCAGTGGCGGCCTTTGGGGCTCCGATGTTCGCCCTCCGCCACCGCTTCGAAGAGCGGCTCGAAACAGCAGCCCCGCTGTCCTGAGATTCGAGAAACTTAGGTATTGACCTAAGTATCATGTCGCGCTAAGTTACTCCCTGTCCCCCGGCATCGCCGGCCGGCCGAATCCACGACAGGGAGGCGCAGTTGGGCCGAATCATCGTTTCCGAATTCGTATCGCTCGATGGCGTGATGGAAGCGCCCGGCGGCGAACCCGGCCACCCGCATACCGGCTGGGTCCTTCGCTTCCAGGACGACGCACAGGTCCAGTACAAGTTCGAAGAGGTGCTCGCCAGCGAGGCCCTCCTCCTCGGCCGCACGACCTACGAAAGCTTCGCCGGCGCCTGGCCATCCTACGAGGGCGACTTCGCCGACAGGATGAACGAGATGCCGAAGTTCGTCGCTTCGACAACGCTCACCTCGCTCGAGTGGAACAATGCGAGCCTGCTCCAGGGAGATCTCGTCGTGGCCGTATCTGCGCTCAAGCAGACGATCCCCGGCGACATCCTCGTCAATGGCAGCCGCAGCCTGGTGTCTACGCTGCACCGGCACGACCTCGTCGATGAGTATCGCCTGATGATCTTCCCGATTGTCCTCGGCAGCGGCATGCGGCTCTTCGACGAATCCCCAGATGCTACCCAGTTTTCGCTGGCTGGCGTGCTGCAGCTCTCGAACGGCGTCGTCGAACTTCGCTACGGGAGGGTATCGCCGGCGGAGGGCGCGCAGTGATCGCCGCCGCGCCCGCCAGCCCCATCGACGACGTCTTCCGCGCCCTTTCGGACCCAACCCGGCGGCACGTCCTGGAGCAGCTCAGCCTGGGCCCGGCATCGGTCAGCACCCTTGCGGAGCCGTTCGAAATGGCTCTCCCGTCGTTCGTCCAGCACCTCCGCGTGCTCGAAGGATGCGGTCTCGTGCGCTCGCGCAAAGCGGGCCGCGTTCGAACCTACCAGCTCGCCCCGGAGCCGCTGAAGCTCGCGGAGGATTGGCTGGGCCAGCAGCGCTCCACCTGGGAACGCCGCCTCGACCAACTCGACGCCTATTTGCTCACCCTCAAGGAGAAATCAGAATGACCACCGCAACCTCTACCACCGTTATCGACCCCACCCTGGACCTCGTGCTCGAACGCGTCGTCGATGTCTCGCCCGAACTCGTCTGGGCCGCCTGGACCACGCCGGAACACGTGAAGCAGTGGTTCGCGCCGAAGCCGTGGAGCATCTCCGAGTGCGAAATCGACCTCCGCCCGGGCGGCGTATTCAGCAGCACGATGCTCTCGCCCGAGGGCGACGCCTACCCCAACATGGGCTGCTTCCTCGAAGTCGTCCCGAACCGCCGCCTCGTCTGGACGGATGCGTTGCTGCCGGGCTACCGCCCTTCCGAGAAGCCGTTCTTCACCGCAGTCGTCGAAATCGAACCGAGCGGCACTGGCACGAAGTACACCGCGACGGCCATCCACCGCGACCAGGCAGGCAAGGAGCAGCACGAAGCGATGGGCTTCTACGA
Source organism: Tepidiformales bacterium (assembly GCA_038256595.1). Lineage (GTDB taxonomy): Bacteria > Chloroflexota > Dehalococcoidia > Tepidiformales > Tepidiformaceae > JBBSKE01. Next base: position 3,907 of record JBBSKE010000135.1, read on the forward strand.
AGGCTGGGGCACCGTACTCGACCAGCTCGTCGAGTACATGAAGAGCGTCTAAGGCCGCATCGAAGGCGCTCGCGGGAGCAGTCCCCGCCGCCTCACCCGTAGGAGTTTCAATGATGCTAACGGCCATCATGCCAGCTATCGATCCGGACCTCGACCTGCGAATCGAGCGTATCGTCGCCGTGCCGCCCTCCGTCGCATGGGCCACCTGGACGACGCCCGAGCACTTTCAGCGCTGGTTCCGGCTGCCGCCGTACGCCATCGAAGACTGCGAGGCCGACGTCCGGCCGGGCGGCGGCCTGACCTACACCATGCGCGCGCCGGGCGATGTGCAACATAAGTCGCTCTGCTTCCTGGAGGTCGAACTCAACAGGCGGCTCATCTGGACCGACGCACTCGTCGCCGGATACCGGCCCGCAGAATTGCCGTTCTTCACGGCCATCGTCACGTTCGAACCACAAGGCGCGGGCACGAAATACACGCTGACGGCGATTCATCGCGGCGAAACCGGACAGGTGCCACCCCGTCGTGAGGCGTGGGAATTCGTCCTCGGCCAGTACGAGTCCATCGCGGTAACCCTGGGCACGTCAGCGGTTGGCCTGTCCAGCCAGACGGCCGTGGTTTAGAGTTGCGACCATGACCGCCGACCCATCTCCACCGAGCCGCAGATTCGACCTGGTCATACGCAACGGCACCGTGTATGACGGTTCGGGCTCGGCTGGTGTCCGGGCGGACATCGGCATCGCTGGCGACCGCATCGAGGCGATGGGCGACATTCCAGCCGGACTCGGCCCGGAACTGGATGCTTCCGGCCTCGCGGTCGCCCCGGGATTCATAGACGTCCATTCGCATGACGATTGGGCAGTCCTGGCGCATCCTGAGTTCCCGGCCAAGGTGATGCAGGGCGTCACAACGGACATCGTCGGCAACTGCGGCACGGGAGCAGCCCCGTACCTCACGGCCATGGAGCGCGGTATCTACGAGAAGTCCGACCGCGCCATGATCGGAGAATGGGAGGGGTTCGCCGGCTACCTCGCCCGGGTCGATGAGGTTCGCCCGAGCCTGAACATAGCCTGCCTTATCGGACACGGGACGCTCCGCGCGGCTGCGATGGGCATGGCCGACCGCTTGCCCACTCCGGGCCAGCTTGAGCAGATGAAGGCGTGGGTGCGGGAGGGCGTCTCGGCTGGTGCGGTCGGAATGTCGACGGGGCTCATTTACGAGCCTGGTCGCTACTCGGACACCGGCGAAATCATCGAACTGGCCAAGACCCTCGGACCGAACCACCTTTACACCAGCCACATGCGCAACGAAGGCAGATATCTTCTCGACTCGGTCGCCGAAACCATCCGTATAGGTGAGGAGGCCGGGGTCTCGGTGGAGATCTCCCACCACAAAGTGGGTGGGATGGAGAACTGGGGGAAGGTGCGAGAGTCCCTCAGCCTCATCGAGTCCGCCCGCGGGCGAGGGGTCGACGTCCACGCCGACCAGTATCCCTACACCGTTGGAAGCACTGGCCTCTTCGCAGTCCTCCAGAACAACGCCTTGAATGCGAAGGGCGTAGATGGCGGCCTTGGCCGGCTCAGCGGGGACAAGATCCTCATTGCGTCGTGTCCGAGCAAGCCAGAATGGGAAGGCAGGACCATCGCAGACTTCGCAGATGAATTTGACCTGCCGGAGGAAGAGGCTGCTCACCGGGTGCTCTCTCAAGAAGGGCGCACCTTTGTGGTGATTGAGACGATGGACGAGGACGACGGGCGCCTCGTTCTCGCCCACCCAACGACGATGATCGGCTCGGACGGTGTGCCCGTTGGAAGCAAACCACATCCGCGGCATTACGGTACGTTTCCGCGAGTGCTCGGCCACTACTGCCGCGACCTCGGGCTCATTGACCTGCCGACGGCGATTCACAAGATGACGGGCATGCCCGCTGCCAAGTTCCACCTCACTGGCCGAGGCATTGTCCGCGCGGGAGCGTTCGCCGATATCGTGGTCTTCGACCCTGCGACAATTGCCGACCGTGGAACCTACAACGAGCCTGTCCAGTTTCCGGTGGGGATCAAAGCGGTCATCGTCAATGGCGTTCTCGTTGCGAAGGATGGGGAGCATACGCACGCGCGCCCAGGCAGGGCCGTGCGACGAGACTGACACTCCTCGTAACTTCACCCCGCGACAGGTCGCCCTTCCTCCCGCTAGACTGCGCCGCGACGAAGAAGGAGACCTTTCGCACTATGGCTACTGTCGAAACCGCCCTTGGGCCCATCCCTGCCGAGCAGATCGGCGTCACCCTCAGCCACGAACACGTGCTCGTCGGCATGGGCGAAGACAACAAGCACTACCCCTGGCGGTTCGACTGGGACGCCACGCGCGCCAACGCGATCGCCGAACTGAGCGAGGCGAAAGCCGGCGGCGTCGACACCATCATCGACCTCACGACGCCCGACCTCGGCCGCGACGTGCGCTACATCGCCGACGTCTCGCGCGCCTCGGGCATGCAGGTGGTGGTCGCGACTGGCATCTGGCGCGACGTGCCGCGTTCCTTCTGGGCACGCGAATACGACGAGATCGCCGACATCTTCGTGCGCGAAATCGAAGTCGGGATCGAGGACACCGGGATCAAGGCTGGCGTCATTAAGGTCGCGAACGACGCCGGCGGCGTGACCCCGGAGGGCGAGCGCATCATCCGCGGCGCCGCTCGCACCCTGAAGCGCACCGGCTGCCCGATCAGCACGCACCACTGGGCGCCGGAACAGGTCGGCCGCCGCCAGGTCGAGCTCTTCTTGCTCGAAAAGGCGCCGATGGACCGCATCGCCATCGGCCACAGCGCCGACAGCACGGACATCGGCTACCTCGAATCGCTCCTCCACCAGGGCGTCTGGCTCTCGATGGACCGCTACCCCGGCGGCGCTGGGCGCCCTACCTGGCAGCAGCGCAACGAGACCGTGAAGGCGCTCATCGACCGCGGCTGGGCGAACCGCCTGATGCTCGGGCATGACTACGCGCCCGCGCCCGTGCTCGCCGGCAAGAGCTACCCGCCGATGCAGCCGACGCGCTACCTGCACGTATCGCAGGTGGCCATCCCCGGCCTGAAATCGCTCGGCGTCGACGAAGCGACGATCCAGATGATGATGGTGGAGAACCCGCGGAAGTTCCTGAGCGGGGAGTAGGTGAGAGTTCCGAGTGCTGCGTGCTGAGAGCTGAGCCGGGTCGTAATGCCTCGGCGGGCTGCATGAGGGAAAGCCCTGACGCGCGCAGGGGTCGCCGAAATCTGTTCGTAACGCCGTGGCAACAGGGCAGAAATTCGCCAGACGTAGCCTTCGGGGGCTAATCAGACGCCTGCGGGGGCAGGCAGGCCAGTGGCCGTGAAACATGAACTTCACGTGGCTGGCTTGCCCGGACGCTGGTCGCAAACGTGAAACGATTCACAATACCTGTTGAAACCCCCCGCCACACCTCCGGAGGAGAAGACATTGACCCCAGAAGAAGTTAAAACTTTCAGCGAAGCGAACAATATCAAGTTTGTAGACGTCAAGTTCGTCGATCTCTTCGGCCTGTGGCAGCACATTACGCGGCCAATCCATGAGTTGAACGACTGGACCAACTACGAACGCTCCCCCTGGCGCTCTGGCTACGGCTTCGACGGCTCCAGCATCCGCGGCTTCCAGAAGATCGAGGAGTCCGACATGCTCCTCGTGCCGGACCCGGAAACGGTCATGATGGACCCGTTCATCCAGGCTCCGACGATCTCCGTGATCGCGAACGTCGAGGACCCGATCACCCGCGTCCCCTACTCCCGCGACCCGCGCTACGTCGCTCGCAAGGCCGAGCAGTACGTCCGCGATTCCGGCGTCGGCGACACCGTGTACATCGGCCCGGAGCTGGAATTCTTCCTCTTTGACTCGATCCGCTTCGGCGGCGACCAGCACTCGGCTTTCTACGAGGTCGATTCGGACGAGGGCATCTGGAACAGCGGCGCCGAGACCACCCTCCGCGGCGACCTGAACCAGGGCTATCGCCCGCGCTACAAGGAAGGCTACTACCCGGTTAGCCCGCACGATACGCAGACGGACATCCGCAACGAGATGGTCGAGATCATGGAAGCCAGCGGCATCACCATCGAACTCCACCACCACGAAGTGGCGACCGCCGGCCAGGGCGAAATCGACATGCGCTTCGATACGCTCACGAAGATGGGCGACATGTCCATGATGTACAAGTACATCGTGAAGAACGTCGCCAAGCGCAACGGCAAGGTCGCGACCTTCATGCCGAAGCCGCTCTTCCAGGACAACGGCTCGGGCATGCACACCCACCTTTCCATCTGGAAGGAAGGCGCCAACCTCTTCGCCGGCGACGAATATGCGGGCGTCAGCAAGATGTGCCTGGCCTACATCGCCGGCCTGATTAAGCACGGCAAGGCGCTCATGGCCTTTGCTGCGCCGACCACGAACAGCTACAAGCGGCTCGTGCCTGGCTACGAAGCGCCCGTGAACCTCGTGTACTCCGCGCGAAACCGCTCGGCCGCCTGCCGCATTCCGCTGGTGAGCCCGGACCCGCGCCAGAAGCGCGTCGAGTTCCGCCCGCCGGACCCGGCCGGCAACCCGTACCTCACCTTCGCGGCCGTGCTCATGGCCGGCATGGACGGGATCTTGAATGATTGGGACCCGGGCGAGCCGCTCGACAAGGTCAACC
>JBBSKE010000136.1:0-8548 GCA_038256595.1 Tepidiformales bacterium
CGTCGGCGGCGGGGCAAGCAGGTTGAGGACATCGAAGAACGCCCGGCAGACCACCGGGTCCTCGCTGGCGACCGCGTGCACGCGATCGAGGTACTTCGAGACAACCCGGAAGCCCGGCGGCCGCTTGCCTTCGACGGGTGGGTAGCGGAAATCTTCGCCAGTGGTGATGAGCCAGGGCGTATCCACGATCTTCGCCACTCGGCGGAAGTACTGCTGTGCGAACGCGTTGACGCCGAGCGCGAGGGTCTCGTCGAGCGCCTTCACTTCCTCTGCCGCGGTCGACATGCCCTGGCCGTAGATCGGGTTGAAACTGCATACCGCATCGCCAATCACGAGAAAGCCCGCGGGGAACGTCTTCAGGTTCTCGTAGAGGCGGCGGCGATTCGCGGGGAAGCGGTAGCTCGCGATGCTTCCGATTGTGGGCCGGTCCTTCACGAGATCGACGACATCGCTGGTCGGCAGAGAGCGGGCGTATTCGAGCCAGCCCTCTTCATCGGTGGGTGGATAGTCACCGAGCATCCCGGCCAGCGTGATCAGCCAGCGGTTGCCCTCGGCGCCGAGAATGGCGGCGTAGCGGGTTGCCGGCGCCTGGCTCGCGATGACCGCGCCCAGGGATTCGTAGAGGTCGCCCGGGCGGCGCTCGACGATGCGCGTCGCATAGCCAACATCTACCTTGATGACCGTCTCCTGTGGCGCCTCGAAGCCCCACCCCTTGAGCCACTTGTTCGCCTGCGAGCCACGGCCGGATGCATCGAGGACAAGTCCGGCAGCGATCGTCTCGTCGCTTTGCGAGCCGTGGCGGCGGAATACTGCGCCGGTCACTCGCCCGGCCGCGCGGTCGAACGCGGGCAATTCCGCGTCGCCGGACACGACTTCGACGTTCGGAATGGCGAGGACACGCGAGCGGATGGCCGCTTCCAGCGCCGGGCGGCTGACAACGATGCCGCCGAGTCCCACATCCTTGCGCAACTTCCAGCGGCCCTGCTGGAACCAGAGGAATTTCCCTGCCGTGTCGCCGCGCGAGGCGCCGAGCGCTTCGAGGTCATCGAACATCCCCGGGAAGTAGGCGTCCATGATGCGATAGCCGCTCGCAAGGAGGCCGTGGGCATGGGCTGCCTGGGGCACGCCTTTTCGGAGTATCGGCCCGTCGCCGAGTTCGTCACGCTCAACGACAGTCACACGGTCGAAGTGTGAACTCAAAGCTCGCGCGGCCAGCAGACCTGCCATGCTCGCGCCGATAATCACCGCGGATTCGCGACCTGCCGACACGACGAACCCTCCCCTTGGGATGACGGCTTATTATGCGCCTGATGTCAACGGGGGTGGAGGTCTGTCAGGAGGCCCTGGATAAGAGAAATTCGAGCCGATCAAGAAACGTCGGCATCGGATCGTCGGTCAGGAACCGCAGCATCATGCCGTGCCGTGCGCCCAGGCCGATGGCGTCCACGCAGCGCAGGACTTCATCTATGTGTATCGACGCTGCGATGACCTCGCCATTTTTGTAGGCGACCCATTGTTCCGGGTATTCCCGCGTGAGTTCCTCCTCAGTCTCGTTGAATTTACACACAGATCGGCTGAAGGCATCCATTTCCTCCGCCATCAGGTCGATGTCGCCAATCAGTGCCAGGAACTCTTCGCGCAGGTCCGGGCGAGTTTCAATCATCGTGGTGCTCCCTGACAGTGAGGCCAATCAAATCGGGGCGGAAAGGCTTCGTCTCGTGAAGAACCTTCGAGTGATGCCTCTGCTCAATGATCGCGGCCGCGTCCAGGGCTCGCAATCCAAGTGACGCGTTCTTCACCTTCAGCTCATTCTTATTCCCACTTCACTATGGTCTCGCCGAAGTGGACGTGGGCGCCGGGTTCGGCGCCAGCCCGGCGGAGGGATTTGCTCACTCCCCAGCGGTCCATGCGGCGCATGATCTCGTCTTTCGAGCCCTCCATGTCCGTGTCGAGCATCTCGACGAACTGGATGACCTTGCGGCCCTCGACGATAAAGTGGCCGGGCTCTTCGCCCACGAGGACGGTGAACCGCTCCTTCGATTCCGGCCGCAGCACGGGCAGCTCGTCCGGTTCGTCGTTGATGGTCCGTTCCTTCTCGGCTTTGACCAGGGCGTGCAGTTCGAAGGCGAGCGCTTCGGTGCCGATGGCTTCGTTCGCGGAGATGACGCGCACTTCTTTGCCGAGATGCTTCCCGAGGGTCGCGGCCGATTCCGCGGCGGCTTCCTCGTCGAGGTCGGCCTTCGTGATGGCGACCACGCGCGGGACATCGTCCAGGGTGGCGTCATAGGCGCGGAGTTCGCCTTCGATGAGTTCGAAGTCGGTCACCGGGTCGGGTGAGGTGCCATCGATGAGGTGGAGGAGCACGCGGCAGCGGCGGATGTGCTTGAGGAATTCGAACCCGAGGCCGTAGCCCTCGCTGGCGCCTTCGACCAGCCCGGGGAGATCTGCCATGGTGAAGCGCTCGAAGTTCACGTTGACCACGCCGAGCATGGGCTCGAGGGTCGTGAACGGATACGAGGCGATCTTGGGTTTCGCATTCGAGATTGCGGCGAGGAAGGTCGACTTCCCGGCGTTTGGCAGGCCGATGAGTCCAACATCGGCGAGCAGGCGCAGTTCGAGGCGGAGAGCAACCTCTTCGCCCATCGCGCCTTTCTGGGAATAGCCCGGGGCCTTGTTCGTGGAGGTGGCGAAACGCTTGTTTCCCCAGCCACCGCGGCCGCCATGGGCGACAAGCACGCGCTTGTTCAATTCGGTGATATCGGCGATGAGGTCGCCTGTTTCATCGTCGATGATGATTGTCCCGACGGGCACCTGGAGTTCGACATCCGCGCCGTGGGCGCCGGTGCGAAGGTTAGTGCCGCCGTCCCCGCCGTCCCCGGCGCGGAAACGTTTCTTGGAGCGGTACTGCTCGAGGGTGTACACGTCATCGACGCCAACGAAGAAGATGCGTCCCCCTCGGCCCCCGTCTCCACCATCTGGGCCACCCTTGGGTACGAACTTCTCTCGATGGAGGCTGGTGCGGCCATGCCCACCATTTCCACCGGTCACGTGAATAACCACTGCGTCTAACATCTCTCTATACGAACAGATGTAGCAGTACAAAGGAAGGGGAGGACGTACACGGGGGAAAGCGGGGGTAACTCCGACTTATGGCGCTGCGCCCGTTCGAGGCACCCGGCTTGGCCATGGGGTGATTAAGACGGTTCGCTTTCGAAGGCCGGGGGAGCGCTGGGGGAGTGCCGCTTTCCGCGAGAATTGCGGTCCCAGCGGCAGGGGTTTACCCCCCGAAATGGCAGGGTTTCCCCCGCCATTCCCCCATGTGTCCGGGGGTTGCCGTTCGCGATACAATGCTTTGCGTTATGGCTGAACCGGACCACTATTCACTCCTCGGCGTACCCCGCACCGCCACGCGTGACCAGATCCAGGTCGCCTATCGAAACCTTGCCAAGCAATACCACCCGGACATCGCCGGCGATGGAGCCGGCGACCAGATGCGCCGCCTGAACATCGCCTGGGAGTGCCTGCGCGATGCGGAACGGCGGGAACGATACAACCTGACGCTGCCGCGCTATGCGCAGGCGGGGGGGCGAAACGGCGCGCCACCAGCGCCTCCGCGGCCGGCGAGCGATTTTCGAACGAGTGGCCCGCCTCCGGGGTACAGTCCTCGCAAGTGGCGGCCGCTCGGGACGCCGTTCGAAAACGGACACGCCGACTGGTATGCCTACCTGGGAATCGATGAGGACGCAGACCTGGAAGAGATCCGCAATGCCATCGCCTACCGGCGAGTGCCCGCGCTGCACTCGCGTGGCCGTCCCTGGGCCGAGGACCTCCTGGCGCGCCTGTCCAAGATCGAGACGATACTCACGAACCCGGCGAATCGCCGGCGGTATGACCAGACGCGGGAGACCCTGCGCACGATGCCCCGCAAGCCAGAGGGCGCACGAACGGCCACCCCGGTGCGGCCAGCGCGCAAACCACTCCCCGATATCCCCGCGGAGGACCTGAACAACTGGTACGCCATCGCCGGTTGCCACGCGCGCACTTCGGACGCGGGCGTGCGCGATGCCCTGGCCGCGCGATTCAAGGAACTCGAATCGGCACAGGTGAGCGCGACCGAATATGGCCGGCGCAAAGCGCTCCTGCAGGAGGCGGCGAGAGTGCTTGGACACCCTGCACGGCGGCAGGCGTATGATGCAGCACGAACACCTGCCTGATTCCCTCACCTTCACGTGCGCGTTAAGGTGTGCTACCTTCGAAGAGAAGAAGGGGTTCCTGTCCTATGCGTCACGTGCTGCGATTGCGCACATTCCTCCTGCCATACAAAAAGCAGTTCGCCCTTGCCCTGTTGAGCGTCGTGCTCGCCGGGATTTTCGTCATGATCAGCCCGCTGCTCGTTCGCTACGCGATTAACGAGGGCCTCCAGCCGATCAAAGATGGCGACACAGTCATCGGGCTCGATGGCAACCGGCGGTTCCTGCTGCTGGGCGCGTTCTCGATTGTCGTCTTCGCGCTGGGGCAGGGCTTCGCCGCGTTCGGCCAGCAATACCTGGGCGAATCGATCGGCCAGAAGCTCGCCTACGACATGCGCAACAAGATCTACGACAACCTCCAGCATCTTTCGTTCGCCTACCACGACAACGCGCAGACGGGCCAGATCATGTCCCGCGTCACGCAGGACGTGGAGGCGCTGCGGCAGTTCGTGAACATGTCGCTCCTGCGCCTGATCTATATCGGGCTGATGCTCTGCATTTCGATCACCGGGATGTTCATCATCAACTGGAAGCTGGCGTTGGTGAGTGTCCTGACGCTGCCGTTCATCGCCATCGCCTCCGTCTGGATGGCGAAGATCCAGCGGCCGCTCTGGATGCAGATTCAGCAGAACCAGGCGGTGATGACGCAGGTCGCCGAAGAGGGCCTGACCGGCATCCGCGTGGTGAAAGCGTTCAGCAAGGAGCCCTTCGAGAGCGCGAAGTTCCGCAAAGCCGCGACCGACCAGGCCGCACTGAGCTACCGGTCTTCGGTCCTCCAGGGGCGCTTCCAGCCGACGATGATGGGTGTCGGCGCCGTGCAGATGGCGATTACCGTCGGCATCGGTGGCTGGCTGATTGGGCGCGGTTCGCTCGAAGCGGCGGACCTGCTGGCGTTCACGCTATGGCTTGGCCTGCTCCAGGTGCCGGTGCGAACCATCGGCTTCTCGATCACGTTTCTCTCCCGCGCGGAAGCCTCGGCCGAGCGCATTTTCGAACTCCTCGACGCGCAATCGGCCGTGCAGGAGAAACCGGACGCGAAGCCGCTCGATGCGGTGAAGGGCCACGTCCGCTTCGAGGGCGTGAGCTTCGGCTACAACAACCTCTCCGATGTGCTTTCGAATATCACGATCGATGCCCAGCCCGGGCAGGTGATCGCGCTCCTCGGGCCGACCGGTTCGGGAAAATCGACCGTCGTGAACCTCGTCCCGCGCTTCTACGACGTCACCGCCGGGCGAATCACGGTCGATGGCGTGGACATTCGCGATGTGACGCTCGAATCTCTTCGCCAGCAGATCGGCATCGTCCAGCAGGACGTTTTCCTCTTTATTGGCACGATTCGTGAAAATATCGCCTATGGCCGGCCCGATGCGACCCAGGAAGACATCGAAAAGGCATCGAAAGCGGCCCGCATCCACGACTTCATCGTCAGTCTGCCGCTTGGCTACGACGAATGGGTTGGCGAACGCGGCGTGACGCTCTCGGGCGGCCAGAAGCAGCGCATCGCCATTGCGCGCACGCTGTTGCTCGACCCGGCCATCCTCATCTTCGACGACTCGACCGCGAGCGTGGACTCGCAGACCGAATACCTCATCCAGCAGGCGCTGAATGAGCTCATGAAGGGCCGCACGACGTTCGTCATCGCCCAGCGATTGCGCACCGTGCGGCAGGCGGACCAGATCTTCGTGCTCGAACGCGGGCAGGTGAAGCAGCACGGCCGCCACGACGAGCTCATCCACGAAGAGGGCCTCTACCGGACGATCTTCGAACTCGAACTGCGCGACCAGGAGGAGGCGCTCGGCGAAATCCGCGCGACTCGCGAGGGCACGGCTGCCCAGCCCGCCACGCCGGTTCCTCCACCCACGAGCGGGCCCGCAGACCTGCCTCGAGCTGCCACGGTAGCTGCGGGCGGGGGCGGCGCAGGCGGTGCCGCATGAGCACTCGACCGCGCGCTAATCTCAACATTCTCGGCTCGACCGGCTTCGTTTCCACCGAAAGGAATCGCTTCTAATGGCTATGTTTGGAGGCGCCGGCGCCGGCGGTTGGTCCACCGGTATTGGCGGACAGAACATGGGTCCGCGGCAGTCGCGCAACAGCGACGGCTGGGACGACGACAGCCTCGGGAAGGTCTACGACGCGCAGGTTGTGAAGCGCATCTGGCCGTATCTCGCGATGTACAAGCCGCAGGCCGCGCTCGCCTTCGCGGCGATGGTAATCTCGGCTTCGACGCTTACGCTGCAGCCGATTTTCATCGGCCTCGCGATCAAGGGCGGCATCCAAAACGACATGGGCGCGGTGCAGCTGCACACGGCGATCCTCCTTGCCCTCGCCCTCCTGAGCTGGGGCGCGGCGGTCGTCCAGCAACTCACCACGGCCTGGATGGGCAACCGCATCCTCCTTCGCCTGCGAACCGAGATGTACGACCACATGCAGAACCTATCGCTCTCGTTCTACGACGAGATGGAGGTGGGACGCATGATTAGCCGCCTCACCAGCGACGTGACGGTCATGCAGGAGCTGCTCACCAGCGGCTCCCTCACCTTCGCCGCCGACTTCGTGGGCCTCGGCGTCATCGTGACGGTGCTGCTCTTCCTCGACTGGGAGCTGGCTCTCGTGACCTTTGCGATTGTGCCGCCGCTCGTGTTCGTGATGGTCATCTGGGCGAGGCACGCGAAGGCGGCCTTCGTGCAGGTCCGCATCAAGATCAGCGCCCTCTACGGCACCTTGAGCGAAAACGTCTCCGGCGTTCGAGCGGTGCAATCGATGTCGCGCGAGGGTGAGAACCAGCGGCGCTTCGACCAGCTGAACCAGGAGAACCGGAACGCGAACATCTGGGCGGGCATGCTCAGCGCGGCGATTATGCCGATTCTCGAACTGGCCGTGGCGATCGCGACCTGCGCCATCATTATCTATGGTGGCCTGCGCGCGCTGAACGCCGAGGGCAGCCTCGACGTCGCCCAGTTCTTCCTCGTTCTCACTTCGTTCGCGCTCTATGTGCGGCGATTCTTCGACCCGATTCGCGACCTCGTGCTCCAGTACACGATGCTCCAGCGGGCGATGGCCGGCGGCGAGCGCATCTTCGAAGTGCTCGATACGAAGGCCCGCATCGTCGACAAGCCGGACGCGATCGAACTCGACCACGTCGAAGGGCGCGTCGATTTCGACCATGTCTACTTCCACTATGTCGAAGGCGTGCCGATTCTCCAGGACGTCGACCTGCACGTGGAGCCGGGCGAGACCATCGCCTTCGTCGGCCACACCGGTGCCGGCAAGACGACCATCACCTCGCTCGTCAGCCGTGGGTACGAAGTCACGGGCGGCGCCATCCGGATTGATGGCGTCGATATTCGCGACCTGAAGCGACGCTCGCTCACGCGCCACATGGGCGTCGTGCTCCAGCAGCCGTACCTCTTCAGCGGCACGATTCGCGAGAACATCGCCTATGGCAACGAAGAGGCGACGCTCGACGACATCCGCAAGGCGGCGACGGCAGTCGGCGCGGATGAGTTCATCATGCGCCTGCCGGGCGGCTACGACGGTATCCTCCAGCAGCGCGGGCAGAACCTGTCGGTCGGCCAGCGGCAGCTCATCAGCTTCGCCCGGGCGATCCTCGCCTCGCCGCGCATTCTCGTGCTCGACGAAGCGACCGCCTATGTCGATACGCAGACCGAGGTCATCATCCAGCGCGCGCTCCGGGAGCTCCTGAAGAACCGCACGAGCTTCGTCATCGCGCACCGCCTGAGCACGATTCGCGAAGCCTCGCGCATCGTCGTGCTCGACCAGGGCAAGGTGGCTGAAATTGGGACGCACGAGGCGCTGCTCGAAAAAGGCGGCATCTATGCGAACCTCTACAAGATGACCTACGAACGGGAGCAGGCCGAAACGGCCCAGGCGCAGATGGGCGAAGACGAAGCCGTCGCCCGCCGCCGCCGTGGCGACTATCTCGCATCCCAGCAGGCGTCCCCGGCCGCCGGCGGCCAGTAGGGCGAGGACTCGGCATCGTAACTGCGAAAAAGGCGCCCCAGGAATTGGGCGCCTCTTCTCGTTCAGCCCGGCTACGGGAGTCCTCGCGTCGGACGGCGCGAATGGTGTCGGGAACAAGAAGTCTGGGTTCGAAGTCGAGTCGACGGGTGGCGGGCTGGTTGGTGTGGTGAATCAGTAGGAGTTGCTAGTTGCTAGTTATGAGTTTCTAGTACGGCCAGTGGTGAGACAATTCCTTGCCCGCTAAGCGCTTGCTTATAAATAGTTGGCAAGGCATACCATAGCAACTAGCAACTAGCAACTAGCAACTAGCAACTAGC
>JBBSKE010000137.1:0-8535 GCA_038256595.1 Tepidiformales bacterium
GAGGCGCTGGACCAGCAGACCGCCATGGCAGAGGTGCTGAAAATCATTGCCACATCTGCAGCCGACGCGCAGCCAGTCCTGGAAGCGGTCATCCAAAGCGCCGCGAGACTCTGTGAAGCTGATGACGGGGCGCTGCTCCTCGTCGATGGTGCCGTGCTACGCCCTGTGGCCGCCGCTGGGGAGATGCTCGCCGGCCTGGATTTCGAAGTCCTCAATGACCCCACCACCGTATCCGGGCGCGCATTTCGCGAGCAACGGACGATACACACCAACGACCTCGCCGCAGAAACGGCGGTGACGTATCGCGGAATTCGAGACGTGCAAGAGCGATTCGGTCACCATACGGTGCTTGTCTCCCCGCTCATCCGTGATGGTGCATCGATCGGCACAATCTCGCTAGCGCGAAACGTGGTGCGTCCTTTCAGTGAGAGGCACATCGAGTTGCTTCAGGCGTTCGCTGATCAATCCGTCATCGCCATCGAGAACGCGCGGCTGTTCAAGGAACTGCAGGAGAGCAACAAGGATTTGACGCAAGCGCTCGATCGGCAGACGGCGGTGGCTTCGGTGTTGCAGATGATAAGCCGTTCAGCATTCGACCTCGATGCCGTTCTCGCCGAACTCGTGGAGCAAGCGGCACATTTGATGCACGCCGCAGCGGTCCGTGTCGATTTATTGCAGGATAAGACGGTAACTGTTCGGGCTGTTTTTCCACCGAGCGGGGAAGAATCGGACCTGATGTTGAATACGACAAACTCAATCGACGACGATTCGACCACGAGTGTGGTTGTTATCCGTGAGGGTCGTAGCCATGCTTTCACCCTTCCATTTCGGGACCCGAACACTCCGATAGAGTCAGCGCGGGATCGCGCATACGTCGAACGATTTCTTGGTGCCCCTCAATCGATGTTGTTCGTCCCGCTGTTGAGCACTACAGGCGCAATCGGTGCACTCTCGGTGAGAAAAGAAGGTGTGCACCACTTCACCAGCGACGAGAGGGCGATACTCCAGAGCTTTGCCGACCAGGCAGTGATTGCAATCGAGAATGCACGACTCTTCCAGGAGCTGCAGGAGCGCAACCAGGAGGTCACCGAAGCCCTCGACCAGCAGACGGCCATGGCGGAGGTGCTCAGCATTATCAGCGGTTCCATGACCGATCCGCAGCCGGTCCTCGATGCCGTGGCCAAAAGCGCAGCAAGACTCTGCGACGCTGAAGGCGTCATCCTGTTGCGACCCGACGGTAACGTGCTCCGGGGGGTTGCGGCTGTCGGTGATCTCTATGAGGGCGCGGAGTTAGTTTTGCCGATCGACGACTCCTCCCTGAGTGGCCGTGTGTTCCGAATGAAGCGCACCACTGCATTGGACGACGCGAACGAGGTCCACCTCCCCGGCAGCGCTGCACTTCGTGCCGAACGACCACACCGGTCGGTGGTCGTCGCGCCACTTCTGCTAAACGATACGGCCATCGGCACAATCTCCATCGCCCGTGTCGAACGACGTCCGTTCACCCGCCAGCAGATCGATCTTCTTCACTCGTTCGCCGACCAGGCTGTTATCGCGATCGAAAACGCCCGCCTCTTCAACGAGCTACAGGAGCGTAACCGCGAGGTCACGGAGGCGCTCGACCAACAGACGGCGATGGCAGAGGTCCTCGCGATCATCAGCAGGTCTGCTACCGATGCCCAGCCCGTGTTTGAAGCAATCACCACCCGCGCCAGGGCACTCTGCCATGCCGACATTGCGAACTTCACCGTTATGGACCGTGATTCGATTCGCAGCCAGATGACGGGAACGATGACCGGGCTGGCACCGGGAGAGGTAGTGATCCTGCCTACGGGACGTAGTACTCCCAGCGGTCGGGCCATAGCGGACCGGAGAACCATCCACGTAGATGATCTCCTCGCGGAATTAGACGGCGAGTATCCGGGCTCTCGCGATGTCCAATCGCGCCTGGGTCATCGGACCTCACTCGTTGTACCGCTGTTGAGGGGCGACGAAGCAATCGGAGCGCTCGCACTGCTACGAACGCGGGTCGAGTCCTTCACGCCAAGAGAAATCGCACTCGTCGAGACTTTCGCAGACCAGGCGGTCATCGCCATCGAGAACGCGCGGCTGTTCAGCGAGCTACAGGAACGGACCAGGGAGCTCACGAGTTCCATTGAACGAATGACGGCGCTGGGCGAGGTCGGCCAGGTCGTTAATAGCACCCTCGACCTGGAAGAGGTGCTGACCACGATCATGGCATACGCAAACGAGCTTGCGGACACCGATGGCGGCGCGATCTACGAGTTCGAAGACGAGACCTCGAGCTTCAACCTTCGCGCGGTGCACAAGTTGCCCGTTGAACTTGAGACTACCCTGAGGATCGCCCCTCTGCAGCTCGGTGAGGGGGTCGTTGGACTCGCCGGCTTGCGGAGGCAGCCCGTACAGCTGGATGCCACAGAAGCCGATTACCGGAGCGCAGTTGGAGAGGCGGTTCGCGCTGCCGGCATCCGGGCGCTGCTCGCCGTGCCTCTCCTTCGCGAAGACCGTCTCCTCGGTGCAATCGTCCTCAGTCGTCGCGCTCCTGGCGCATTCCCGGAACACATCGTCGAACTGGTAAAGACCTTCGCAAACCAATCGGCGCTCGCCATCCAGAACGCCCGCCTTTTCCGCGAGGTGGAAGCGAAAAACCGCGAGGTCGAAGAGGCGAGCCGCCACAAGTCCGAATTCATGGCGAATATGTCGCACGAACTGCGCACGCCACTGAACGCGATCATCGGCTACTCAGAGATGCTCATTGAGGAGTCCGAGGACACCGGGAACGAGGCCTCCGTCCCGGACCAGGAGAAGATCCTGGCGTCTGCGAAGCACCTCCTGACGCTGATCAACGACATCCTCGACCTCTCGAAGATCGAGGCCGGGCGCATGACCATTTTCCCGGAGGTCTTCGACATCGCGACGCTCGTGCGCGAGGCCGAGCCCATTGTCCGTCCGCTGATGGACCGCAACGCCAATACGCTGGTGATCGATTGCCCGCCAGACATCGGGAACATGCGTTCCGACCAGACGAAGGTCCGGCAGGCGCTATTCAACCTGCTCTCAAACGCGGCCAAGTTCACGGACCACGGCACCATCACTCTCTCTGTGAGACTTGAGCAGTCCGGCACGCCTTCGGTCACATTTGCTGTTACGGACACCGGCATAGGCATGACCGGAGAGCAGATCGGACGGCTGTTCGAAGCGTTCTCGCAGGCGGACGCATCGACGACGCGGCGGTTCGGCGGCACCGGTCTCGGGCTTGCAATCAGCCGCTCGTTCTGCCGGCTCATGGGCGGCGACATCAAGGTCGAAAGCACCCCTGGCGCAGGGTCCATTTTCACGATTGCGCTCCCGATCGAGATCCCGGAGGCCCGCGCGGTTCCCCCGGCCGAACTTCTGCCCACGGCTCCCGCTGCTTCATCTGGTCCCCTTGTGCTCGTCATCGACGACGAAGCGACGGCACGGGACCTTCTCGTTCGCGCTCTCACCCGGGAGGGCTACCGCGTCGAGACTGCGTTCGGAGGGGAAGAAGGGCTGCTTCGTGCACGGCAGGAACCCAGGCCGGCAGCTATCACCCTTGATGTCCTTATGCCCGGCATGGATGGCTGGCAGGTGCTTTCCGCGCTGAAGGCGGACCCAGACCTGGCAAGTATCCCGGTCATCATCCTAACGATGCTCGATGACACGAACCTCGGCTTCACGCTCGGAGCAGCAGCCTTCATGACAAAGCCCGTGGACCGCGAGCGGCTACTCGGCCTCCTTCGAGCGAATACGCGCCAGGGCGGTCCCATACTCGTGGTGGACGATGACCCCGCGGCGCGCGAGGTCGTCCGACGGCAGCTCGAACGCGATGGTTGGGAGGTGGCCGAAGCGTCGAACGGCGAGGAGGCACTCGCGGCCGTGGAACGGCAACGCCCATCCCTCATCGTCCTCGACATGTTGATGCCAGTCCTCGATGGCTTCGGCGTCGTGGCAGAACTCCGCGCCAGCCAAGCCTGGCGAGACATCCCCGTGGTGGTGCTCACGGCGAAAGACCTCTCCGAGAGCGACCGAGAGGCTCTTGAAGGTGGAGTCCGGCGCATTCTCCAGAAGGGGACGCTCTCTCGCGACGCTCTCCTGGGCGAGGTTCGAACGCTTCTGAACGCAGCCACGGCTCCGGGAGGCGCGAGATGAACGAGCCGGCCAATGAGGAGGCGGTCGCCGGGTTCGTCGGAATGATGCGAGTAGGCGTTCGCGCGACAGGCTACCGGGACTCGAGGAGTCTTAGGAACTCGGCGGCGTCGACATGCAGCGACAGCTGTTGCAGTGCGGGCAGGCTCGACCGCCCGTAGCGTGAACGGCCGGAGAGCGCGCTCATCTCCACGATCGCCTCCATCGAGCGTGCGCCGTGTACGAACCGCTCGACATTAAGGAAGGCGTGCGCGACGCCCGGGTCGATGTTCAGGCCGGACGGCGCATCGAGTTGCGGTGCGCGCCGCAGCAGTATCTGGCGCAGTAAGAGCGCGCGGCGGACGGTGAACGAGGCGTCGCTGGAGCTCGAACGATTTGGTCCGAGCACATCCACAAAGCCTCTCAAGCGCGAAAGGAAGTCCGTCGCCTTGGCCCCCGGGAGCGAGGACGCATGCGCCTTAAAGCTCTCCATTGTCGAGTGGGTTCCACCAGCGAAGACAAAGATGGCACTGCCGATTGGCCGGACGAGTGAACCCTCAAGAAAGGCACCGTCTTGCATCGGAGCGAGAAACTGTGCGAGCCACCCGAGTTCTCGACCATCTCGCACACTGTCGAACTCGTCCCAGAAGACTAAGGGCAACGCGCCATCGACCGCACAATCCCGGATGCGTTGGAAAGCAGTGTCGAGCCCGTCGCTCCCTGCGAGTTGAGAGATATTGAACTCCAGTACCTCGATCCGGGCGCCGTCTCGGGACCAGTGGCCAGCCATCTGCTTTATCGCGAATGACTTGCCCGACCCAGGAGGGCCGAAGACGGCGATGCTGAGTGGCCGTGGGCGAACGGTCTGCCCGATGTATTCGCCAACAATGTTGCGAACGCTCCGAATACTCTCGATTTCCGTGCGATCAACAGAAACCCATGCACCCATTCGCTCCACGGGAATTCCGGATTCTGCAGCTCCGATGCCCTTGTACAGAACTTGAATTGCGGTGGCCGGGAGTTCTCCCCTGCTGCTGAGAACAGACCAGTCAGGCGAAGCGGGCACTGTTGCGGTCGCGAAGCTGGCTGTGTTGGGAGCGGGCGTTTCGCTCCTGGCGAATGCGAGGGACCCGTCCGCGGCATGGCGCAGTCCCTGCAGATGACGCACGCGCGCGAGAGCGAGACCTCGTGTCACAACCGAAGGAACGTCCGGCGCAGCATCCCGGTTGTGAGCATCGGCCAACATCGCCGTGATCACAGAGCCGACGCCATACGGTATGCCCGGGTGCATCGCTTCCCAGTCCCCTTCCAGGTGCTCCGGGTCATACACCAGGGTTGCGCTGCCCCCCGGCGCAACGATCACCGCTCCGCTGAGGCCGATACCAACGACGGTCAGGTCGGCAGCCTGCAGCTCCGTTCGCTGCCGCACAGCGTCTACGATTTCCGAGGCCGTACGCTCCCACGAGAGAGCCTGGCCAATCGCCGCATCTTCCTTGCGCAGGTCGCCGAGCGACAGATACACCACCAGGTTTGGCCCTCCGCCTGCGGCGAGCCGCTCCCAGAGGGGCCCGGAACAGGATGGCGTTGCCATTCTCAGCACGACAGTCTTCAGCTCAGCGCGAGCGAGCGCCTGGTCCCAATCGCCACGAGCATCACGGAACCCGAGGTTCGCATCATCGATGACCAGGACCGGGCCGGCCGGGAGTGCTTCCCGGGCGAAACCTTCGGTTGCCGGCGACTGCCCGAGGAACTCCCGGAAGCGCCAGCGACTTTCTGTGCTTCCTCGCGTCGCCGGCATCGTCGACCACGCGCCGAACGTTTGCGTAACTCCGGGGAATCGCGGGTCGGTCAGTGCGGCAGCCGGTAGTTCGTCGGCGCGAACGGCGTTTCCGAAGTCTTCGAGCAGTGATGCGATGAGCGCCGCCCCCCCGGGGAGAGGCGAAATCGACAGGCTCGCTTTCCTATCCCAGAGGTATGCGAGCTGAAGCGCCGACGAATCGGGGGCCGAGATAGTCATCCAGTCGACCGTCAGGTCGCCAGTCACGACGATTGGCTCTGCCCGGGCATCATTCATCGTTCGGCTCCTTCTTCGATTTCCGGCAGCAGCCCGAGCCTGGCAAGCAGTGCGATGACGCGGTCGGCATACGCCCGGTCGAGATCTTTGTCTTCTTCAGAAAGGCATTCGTAGCCGATCCAGCGCTCGCGCCAACGCGCGGCGCGCGTCGGTGAGAGCTGCTCCGACAGTGCGACTGTCTCACTCCATTCGCGCCACTGGTCGTGTTCCAGCGCGGCGAGTGCTTCCCGGAGCGGGGAAATGCCCGGTGGAGTTTCTCGAAGCGCCTCGGTTACCTGATCGTTGTTGTCACTATTCGACATGAGCGGAACGAGAGTAGACTCCGCACCAAGCTTCCGTCCACCAGGATGAATGCGCGCCGTGCAGGAGGTGACCCTGGCCGGCAAAATCCAAATCTCCCACAACCGCCGAAAATCAGCTGGAGCAGCGTACATGCCGAAGGTCCTCCTCGTGGAAGACAATGAAATGAACCGGGACATGCTTTCGCGCAGGCTTGCACGGCGCGGCTTCGAAGTTGTCGTGGCTGTCGATGGTGCGGAAGGGGTTGCGCTTTCGAAAAGCGAAAACCCCGATATCGTGCTCATGGATATGAGCCTGCCCGTCATGAATGGCTGGGAAGCGACGCGAGCAATCAAGTCCGACCCGTCCACCGAGCGGGTTCCGATCATCGCTCTTACGGCACATTCGATGCCGGGCGATCGCGAGCAGGCAATGGCGGCCGGGTGCAACGATTACGACGTGAAGCCAGTGGACCTGCCCCGCCTCCTCGCCAAGATGTCCGCGCTTGGAGTCTCCCTTCCATGACCCCAGAAGAGGTGCGTGACCTCCGTCACGAGCTGCGAACACCGGTGAATCACCTCATCGGCTACACCGAGTTGCTGCTCGAAGAAGACGGCATCGACGTCGGCAACGCGGCTCGCCTGAACGAGATTCGTGGTGGTGCCCGGACGGTGCTCGGGCTCGTTCCTCTGATGCTCGCCGAAGACGGGACTGTGGCTGAGGGTGCGAAAGCGCTCGGCGACCACGCCCGCCAGCTACAGCGGGCTGCAAGTGCCCTGCGCTCGTCTCCTGGCGACCTACCGACGACCGACCTCGACCGCCTGGTGTCTGCAGCTGGCCGCCTCGTCGAACTGGCCAGCCGACTGTCGACCGGCGCAATCGGCGTGGACCGAGATACCGGCGCAATCCAGGACCCGCGCCAGGGTGGCCGCGAGACCATTCTCGTGGTGGACGATGACGAAGCGAACCGGGACGTCCTTGGCCGGCGACTCCAGCGTCTCGGCTATGGCGTGGTCGAGGCCAGGGATGGAATTGAAGCGCTGGAACTGCTCGCGGCGGACGGCATCGACCTGGTACTTCTCGATGTGATGATGCCGCGACTTGATGGCTATGGTGTCCTCGAACGTCGCCGCCAGGACCCTGCCCTGCGCGAAATCCCGGTGATCATGATCTCTGCGCTCGATCAGATGGAGTCGATTGTCCGTGGCATCGAGCTCGGCGCGGAGGACTACCTCCCGAAACCATTCGACCCCATCCTGCTGCGCGCCCGAATCAGCGCGTCTCTCGAGAAGAAGCGCCGCCGAACGGCCGAACTCTCGTACCTTCGTGATGTTCGAGTGATCTCGGATGCAGCGGCGAGGTTCGATGTTTCGGGGTTCGAGCCGGGAGCGCTCGACGCTGTGGCTCAGCGACCCGATGAACTTGGGAGACTCGCGCAGGTGCTCTCGAAAGTTGCCTCTGAGGTTCGCCTTCGGGAGGAATCGATGCGCAATCAACTGCGCGAGCGTGGGTATGCCTTCATTAGCTACGCAAGCGTGGACCGCACGAGGGTCGAACCGATCGTTCAGGCGCTGACCGCCGCCGGCATCAATGTCTGGATTGATCGCCAGGATCTTCGCGCCGGTTCGAACTGGGCCGCTGACATTGTCCAGAGCATTCGTGGTTGCAGTGCCCTGGTGGTTGCGTGTTCCCCGGCCGCTTTCGAATCACGCAATGTTCGGCAAGAGATCCAGATAGGAGGGAAATACAACAGGCCCTACATCCCCCTGATCCTCGAAAGCACAAAGTTCCCTGATGAAGCGGAGTACCAGCTTGAGGGATGGCAGTGGGTGGACATCCTTTCCCGTCCGCTCGGGGCCTGGCTGCCCGAGCTCGTTCAAGCCCTCGCCAAGCACAACGTTGTCGCGAGCGATCATTAGCGCCAAGCCCACGGGTTAGCCACTCCGCTGGCATCACCGTAGAGCGCTCCCTCCCGGAATCTTGGATCAGGCAGCCGATGCCCTGGCTCTGACGCC
>JBBSKE010000138.1:0-8517 GCA_038256595.1 Tepidiformales bacterium
TGGCTTTCCAGAAGACATTTCGCCAGGATGCTTCCGAGACGCAGCCCAGGTAGCAAACTCCCAGTCGATCGTTATCGTCACCAAAGGTAGCTATCCCGATGGAGCGTTGCATCCAGGGCCAATGAATTGGGCCCCATGTGGACCTCTCGCCCAGCGCGCGGAACTCATCGTGCCACTGGACTACCTGGCCCCGGAAGGCAGGCACGTTGCCGTTGAGGTTGTTCGCTATTCCACGCGCGATTCGGCAAAGCGAAAAGGTGTGTTGCTGGTGAACCCGGGAGGTCCAGGATCGTCGGCAATTGGGTATCTTTCATCAGCTCTTTCACGGTTAGAGCCGTTGCGCGACGAATTCGACCTCGTGGCTTTCGAACCCCGCGGAGTGGCCGGGACAACGACTGTCGATTGTTCGAGCAATATGGACGCGTATTACGCGGTCGATTGGAGCCCTGACACTCCAGCGGAACACCAGGCCATGGTCACCGCGAGCCGCGATTTCGCCACTGGTTGCGTCGCCAGGACCGGTGATTACCTCGAGTTCATCTCCGGGCGCGATTCGGTGCTCGACATGGAGGAGCTCAGAAAGGCCCTGGGAGAGGAAACCATCTCGTACCTCGGTCTTTCCTACGGCACCTATCTCGGAGCTCTCTACGCCGACCGCTTTCCGGAGCGGGTGAGAGCATTCGTGCTCGATGGGGCGGTCGACCCATCGCTCGATGGTTCAGAGTGGCAACGGATGCAAGCCACCGGCTTCGAGGCATCCCTCCAGGCGTTTCTCAAGGAGTGTGACGAGTCTGCCAGCTGCGCGTTTCGGGGCAGCGCTACGGCCGAGGAGGCGTTCGATGCCATCCTCGAAGAGATAGACTCAGAGCCGTTGCCTGTTGGTGGGCGATTGCTCGGAGCCGGTGAAGCGTTCAACGCCGTCGCTGCTTCGCTCTACAACCGGCAGACCGGATGGCCTGCACTTGAAAACGCACTGGCACAGGCGAAACTCGGATTCGGGGTGCAGATGCTGGCGATCCACGATCGCTTCATCGGGAGAACCGGCCCTCAAACGTACAGCGACCGCCATGAGATCTACCTGGCAATCAGCTGTGCCGACCTCTCATTCCCCGACACCCTCGAAGGATTCGACGCCCTCGCTACCAGCCTGGCTTCGGTGTCGCCACATTTCGGGCGAGAACTCGCGTACGAACATCTGAACTGTCTCTATTTACCGCAAGTTCCCAGGGATGCCCAGCCAGTGTCGGGCGCGGGCGCCGGACCGATTGTCGTTATTGGCTCACTGTTGGACCCGGCCACCCCGTACTCATCCGCAGAATCGCTCGCAGCGCAGCTCGAGTCGTCTACGTTGCTCACCTGGTTAGGTAGTTCGCACGTGGCATGGGGGAAAAGTGATTGTATCAATGCGGCAGTAGTGAAATTCTTCGACGACCTTATCGTCCCACCAGCAGGCAGTACTTGCCCCGAGTGAAACCTGGCCAGCGGCCGTCAAGGTTCGTCACTCAGCGCTCACCGCGCGTCGAGGGTTTCGGTCATCCGGTGTTGGAGCATGGCCATCGTGAGGTCGCCGCGGGTCTTTTCGAGGATGCCGCGCGATTGGTCCGTGGTGCGGCGGAGGTTGCCGGTCATGGCGTCCGGGTAGTCGATGACGACGAGCGCGTTGTAGATGTCGTCCATCGCCGCCAGCAGGGATTCGCAGCGAGTGAATGAGCCGCGCCGCAGCAAGTCGAGGATGACCCGGCGCAGTTCGCCGATCGCCTCGGCGATGCCGTTCAGGTAGGCCGCGGCTTCGGCGTCGAGCTCGTCAGGCGCGGGCAGTGGCTCGCCACGCACGAGGGCGAGCGTGACCGAGGCTTCGACATACTCTTTCTGGGCGTCGTGGAGGAAGCCGGCGTAGCGGATGTCCGGGTGGGGTTCGAGCGCCTCGACGGCGGCGTCACGAACGCTGCGGGCCTCGGCGACGAGCCGGGCAGCTTCGTCCCACTCTTCGCGGTGGACCGCGCGAATCGCTACGGCGCTCAGGCGAATCACGCGGCGGCAGGCGACGAGGGCAGCCTCGCGCGCGGCATTCTTGTCCGCGAGGTCCGCAAGGATGCGCGGAATCGTCGTTTCGAGCGAAGTCGTGTCGGTCAGCGGCTCCACGTGGTCGCCTTCGGTCGTCGCACTAGAGGTCCTTCACCGGGTCCGGGAATTCGCCTTCGCGGGCGGCGTCGATCATCTCGCGGGCGCCGTCGGGGAGGTCCATGCCGTACTCGTCGAAGCGCTTCTCGACCCAACTCCCGATCTGGCGGGGGTCACGGTAGGCGTCCGGGCCGCCCTGGGAGGAGTCGCCGTACTTGTCGATGATGTCGGCACGCGTGTAGCTGCGGCCGAACTTCGACATCATGCGGGAGGTCTTTTCGGAGCCGCAGTGCTCGCAGTTGGCGCGCACTTCGGTATCGATTTTGCGGGTGAAGTAGTTCGTAATCTTGTTGCAGTCGGCGCAACGGAACTCGTAGATCGGCATGGGATGATTTTAGCGCAGGTTGGCGAATTCGGCGTGCGCGGACGCGTCAAGAGCTCGCGAAGGCGTAAGCGCCGGGCGAAGGCGAGGATGAGGCGGCTTATTTGCCCTGGTTCAGCGTTTGCGCCTCGACGAAGCGGCAGATGTCTTCGTAGACGCGCCACATCTCCTCGTCCTGGAAGTAGGTGGAGCTGGCCGCCTTGATCACGGAGCCGCCGAAGGCCGTGATGATGTCCGGGTGGTCATCAATCACATAGTCCGGCACGAACGGCACGCCGAGCTCTTCCAGGCGTGCGTGGTGGTCATACAGGGGCTTCCAGAAGCAATCGACCACGTGCTCGTGCAGGTCGAAGCGCTTCACGACCTCCCAGCGCGGGCCGTAGCCGCTCCAGAGGTAGAGGATGTGGCCGTCTTCGCGCAGTTTCGCGAAGACATCGGCGACGTGGGGGCGAAGTTTCACGTCCCAGGTAATGAGGGTGTCATCGACATCGAAAAAGATATTCATTCGCAGGCCCGGGAAAGTGGTGTGGCGAGATCCTAGCCTCGACTCCCCTTATGCGCCGCCTGCTATGATGCGCGGATGGCAGACGACCCTTTCGCAACGCTCATGGCGTCCTGGAAACAGGCGACCGATACCTACCTGTCCACGTGGAATAAGACGCTGGATTCGATGCAGAAGATGCCTTCGGCGACGGAACTCGGCAACGAGACTGAGAAGAACACGCTCGGCGCCCAGGCAGCCGCTCGCGAGGTTTCACGGCAGGCGCTCGAACCGCTCGTGCAGCTTGCTGGCGGCGTCCCGCTCTCCGAGTTCCGGCGGCTGATGGACCACGTCCACGGCGTCCACCTGCGCCTCGACAAGATCGAGGACCAGCTGCGGCTGCTGACGGCGGACCAGAAGAAACGCAAGAAACGCGCCGAAGCGAGGCGCGTCTCCAAGAAGTAGTTTTGCGGATTCGACCCGGCGGAAATCGGGCGGAAGCACGAGTTGTTGCCGGTTGAGCAGGAAGCTCACGGAGCGTACCCGGGCAGCACGGCCTTACGGCGCATGCTCCCGAGCCACCGGTGCTTTAGAGCTTCTCGACCTCGAGGAAATCGAGCGTGATCGGCGTTTCGCGTCCGAACATGTTCACGAGCACGCGAACCTTGCCCTTTTCCGTGTCGATTTCATCGACCTGGCCGACGAAGTCTTCGAACGGCCCGGTGATAATTCGCACGTTCTGGCCAGCGATGAAGCCGACGCGAACACGCGGCTGCTCCATGCGCATCGCCCGGAGGATGTGGTTGACTTCGCTCTCCATGAGCGGCACCGGCCGGTCACCAGAGCTGACGAAGCCGGTCACGCCGGTCGTGTTGCGAATCATGTGCCAGGTCTCGTCGGAGGCCTTTTTGTCTTCGGGAGTGACGTTTGGTTCGTTACCCTTGAGCTCGATGGTCTGGATGAGGACGTAGCCGGGGTAAAGCTTTCGCTTCACGGTGCGGCGCTGGCCTTCGCGGATTTCGATTTCGTCTTCGGTGGGAACGACGACGTGGAAGACCTTGTCCTTGGCGTCCATCCGCTCAACCGTGCTCTTGATCGCGTGGCGGACTTTGTTTTCGTGGCCGCTGTATGTGTGCACGAAATACCACTTGCGCTCGGGATGATTGATCTCATCCTCGGGCAGCTGGGTATCTTCGGCGAAGTCCTCATCTTTGGACCAACGGCGTCGCACTGGTTTCTTGGCCGTCGGCTTTACATCCGAAAGCGCCGTAATCGGCTTCGGCTCATCACTCATTTCGTCACCGCTTTCACAGGGTCGGGCGAGAAGTTCTTAAAAGAACAGCTTCTCCATTATCCAACCAAATACAAGGTCGACACTGCCGAGCAGGATGCCAACGGCGAGCGCCACAATCGCGACGACCATCGTCAGATAGCGAGTTTCGCCAAACGTCGGCCAGGTGACCTTCTTCAGTTCCGAGACGATATCCGCGATGAAGCGGGGTTCGAACTTGCGGAAGAAAGAGAAGCGCCTGCGGCGCGGGCCAGCTGCCGGCACAGGCGTACCCGGGGCGGGAGTGGCAGGCCGTGGGAGGTTTTCACGCAGCAGGCGCGTGCCCGTCAGCGTGGAGCCGCCCGGAGGGGCAGTCTCGCGGCGTCGCGGTCGTGGCATGGGGCTATCTCGTTTCCCGGAAGAGTACGTGCTTGCGCAGGCCGGGGTGGTACTTCTTCAGTTCGAGGCGGCCAGTATCGTTCCGGCGGTTCTTCGTGGTGGTGTACCGGTAACCGGGCGCCTCTGGGCTCGTTAGGTGAATGACAATCCGATCGCCCTTGTTCTTGGCCATCTCTACTTTTCCTTGCCCGCACGCTCGCGGGACATCCGAATTTGGGTGCGCGCCACCATATTGGCGGCTTCAGTAATCTGAGTGTATCGCGACGCCGTGCGAGCGGCGAGCAGGGCAGCCAGCGAACTGGCTGCCCTACCATAAGTGTCGCTTTATTCGAGGATCTTGGTGACGACGCCTGCGCCAACCGTGCGGCCGCCTTCGCGAATCGCGATCCGAAGTCCGTCTTCGATCGCCACCGGCTGAATCAGCTCCACGATCATCGTCACGTTGTCGCCAGGCATGATCATCTCTACCCCTTCAGGCAGCTTGATCGAGCCCGTCACGTCCGTCGTCCGAACGTAAAACTGCGGCCGGTAGCCGTTGAAGAACGGGGTGTGACGCCCGCCCTCTTCTTTGCTCAAAATGTAGACCTGCGCCTCGAACCGCGTGTGCGGCTTGATGCTGCCAGGCTTCGCCAAGACCTGCCCGCGCTGCACGTCCGTCCGCTCAATGCCGCGCAGGAGGCAGCCAACGTTGTCGCCGGCCTGGCCTTCGTCCAAGAGCTTCTTGAACATCTCGACGCCCGTCACTGTCGTCTTGCGCGTCGGGATGAGGCCGATAATCTCGATCTCTTCGCCCGTCTTCACGATCCCGCGGTCGATGCGGCCGGTCACAACCGTGCCACGACCCTTGATCCCGAAAACGTCTTCGACGGGCATCAGGAACGGCTTGTCCAGCGGGCGCTCCGGCGTCGGAATGTAGCTGTCCACGGCGTTCATGAGTTCGATGATGCACTTGTATTCCGGCGCGTTCACGTCGGTCGAGGCCGATTCCAGCGCCTTCAGGCCGCTCCCGCGCACAATCGGAATGTCGTCGCCCGGGAACTCCTGGGCCGAAAGCAGCTCGCGCAGCTCCATCTCCACCAGTTCGAGGAGCTCTTCGTCTTCCATCATGTCGACTTTGTTCAGGAACACTACCAGCGCCGGCACCTGCACCTGGCGCGCGAGCAGCACGTGCTCCCGCGTCTGCGGCATCGGGCCGTCCGGCGCCGCGACGACGAGGATCGCCCCGTCCATCTGTGCAGCTCCGGTAATCATGTTCTTGATGTAGTCCGCGTGTCCCGGGCAGTCCACGTGCGCATAGTGGCGCGCGTCCGTCTCGTACTCCACGTGCGCAATCGCAATCGTGATCCCGCGAGCACGTTCTTCCGGTGCATTGTCAATCGAATCGAACGCCCGGAATGTCGCTTCGCCCTTCAACGCCAGGACCTTCGTGATCGCCGCTGTCAACGTCGTCTTGCCATGGTCGACGTGGCCAATCGTTCCTACGTTTACGTGAGGCTTGTTTCGCTCGAATTTTTGCTTCGCCATTCCGGGTGCTCCTTTTTCTCTATGACCTGCGGGAAATATGTATCGTTACGCGGAAACTGCCTGCTTGGTCAGCGTGGCAGCGATGCTCTTGGGGACTTCTTCGTAGTGGTCGAATTCCATCGAGTAGCTGGCGCGGCCCTGGGTCAGGGAGCGCAGCTCGGTGGAGTAACCAAACGTCTCGGCGAGGGGAACCATGGCATTGACAATCTGCGTCTTGCCGATGGCTTCCGTGCCAAGGACCAGGCCGCGACGGCTGTTGATGTCGCCGATAACGACGCCGAAGTAATCCTCCGGCGTTCGCACTTCGAACTTCATGACCGGTTCGAGAAGCACTGGACCCGCTCGGCGCGCCGCTTCCTTGAAACCGATGGAACCAGCGTTCGTGAACGCCATTTCCGAGGAGTCGACCGCGTGGTACGAACCGTCGAGCAGCGCGACTTTCACGTCGAGAATCGGGTAGCCAGCGAGAACGCCGGACTTGAGTGCTTCACGCACGCCCTTTTCAACGGCACCGATGTATTCACGCGGAACGGAGCCGCCGACGCTCTTATTCTCCCAGATGAAGCCTGTGCCGCGTTCACCGGGCGTAACTTCGAGTTCGACGACGCCGTACTGGCCACGCCCACCGGACTGGCGGACGAAGCGGCCCTCCGCACGTGCGACCTGCGTGATGGCTTCGCGGTAGGAGACTTCCGGGCGGCCGACGTTCGCGGCCACTTTGTGCTCGCGGAACATGCGATCGACGATGATCTCGAGGTGGAGTTCGCCCATGCCCGAGATGAGGGTCTGGCCCGTCTCGTCGTCGAAGTGCCAGCGGAAGGTTGGGTCTTCCTCGGCGAGCTTCATGAGCGATTCGCCCATCTTGTCCTGGTCTTCCTTGCTCTTCGGCTCCAGCGCAACGCTGATGACCGGCTCCGGGAACGTGATGTTCTCGAGGATGACCTGGTGGTCCTGGGCGCAAAGGGTGTCGCCGGTGCCGGTCTTCTTCAGACCGACGGCCGCTGCGATACCACCCGCGCCAATCTCCTGCACTTCTTCACGCTGGTTGGCGTGCATGCGAAGGAGACGGCCGATGCGCTCGCGCTCGCCCTTGGTGGAGTTGTAGATGTTCTCGCCGGCCTTGAGCACGCCGCTGTAGACGCGCACATAGCTGAGACGGCCGACGTAGGGGTCGGTCACGATCTTGAAGGCGAGGGCGGAGAGGGGTTCGGTGTCTTCCGGCTTGCGGATGATGTCCTCGCCCGTCTTCGGGTCGATGCCACTCATCGGCGGGATGTCTTCCGGGCTCGGGAGGTAGTCAATAATCGCATCGAGGAGCGACTGCACGCCCTTGTTCTTGAGGGCCGAACCGCAGAGCACCGGGGTGCCGGTGCCGGCGATACAGACACGGCGAAGG
The DNA here is from genome assembly GCA_038256595.1 of Tepidiformales bacterium. GTDB lineage: Bacteria > Chloroflexota > Dehalococcoidia > Tepidiformales > Tepidiformaceae > JBBSKE01. The sequence goes on from JBBSKE010000138.1 coordinate 7,574, forward strand.
CCAGCCTTCAGCTCGTGAATGTTGATCTCGTGGCCTTCGAGGTAGCTCAGGGCGATCTGCTCATCGACGTTGCCGATGTTCTCAATGAGGGACTCGCGGGCAGCCTGCGAGGCGGCGAGCATGTGCTCGGGGATGTCGCGGCGGGTTGCCGTTTCGCCCTTGTCGCCAGTGAAGTGCCACCAGCACATCTCGAGGAGGTCTATCAGGCCGTCGAAGTCGCCTTCGGAGCCAACCGGGAGCTGAATCGGAATCGGAACCGCGCCGAGGCGGTCGATCATCATGGCCAGCGTGCGCTCGAAGTCCGCGCCGGTGCGGTCCATCTTATTGACGAACGCGATGCGCGGGACGTTATAGCGGTCGGCCTGGCGCCAGACGGTTTCGGACTGCGGTTCGACACCGGCGACGGCATCGAAGCAAACGACACCACCGTCGAGCACGCGAAGGCTGCGCTCGACTTCTGCGGTGAAGTCCACGTGGCCGGGGGTGTCGATGATGTTGATGGAGTGCTCATTCCACTCACAGGTGGTGGCAGCAGACGTGATCGTGATGCCACGCTCGCGCTCCTGCTCCATCCAGTCCATGGTGGCGCTGCCCTCGTGGACTTCGCCGATCTTGTAGGTTTTACCGGTGTAATACAGGATGCGTTCGGTCACGGTCGTCTTACCCGCATCAATGTGGGCAATAATTCCGATGTTCCGGATTCGCTCTATGTCGATCTGGCGAGGCATGACGGGCTAATCCTTATTACCAGCGGAAGTGGACGAAAGCGCGGTTCGCTTCGGCCATCCGGTGAGTGTCGTCGCGTTTCTTGATGGCGCTTCCGGCGTTGTTGGCTGCATCGAGCAGTTCACCGGCAAGCTTTTCGGACATCGAGCGGCCACCACGGCTGCGCGCGCTGCCAAGCAGCCAGCGCATCGCCAGCGCCTGCCGGCGGTCCGGGCGAA
>JBBSKE010000139.1:0-8503 GCA_038256595.1 Tepidiformales bacterium
ATCGGGAAGTTCGTAGAACTCCTTGGCGGTGAGCAGTTGGATGGCGGTCTCGGTGGTCATGACATCTATCCTATTTCGCTGAAGAACGCCCTGCGACGTTGCTACTGTTCCCCGAACAACACTGTGACCTCGAGCGCGAAGCCCTCGACCTCGAACCCGGCGTCAGCGCTGGTGAGCGTGTCGCCATCGTGGAAGGTATGTGGGTCAACTCCCGGGTAATGGACTTCAATCGTGCGATACTCGGGCCGAACGACCCAGATGCGGGGCGTCCCTGCCTCCAGATACTGCTGAACTTTCCCAACAAGTTCACTGTCCGTATCGCTCTGAGAGACAACTTCGACAGCAAGGTCCGGTGAGCCTTCGAAGAATCCTGGGCTGAGCGGGTCGTCAGAAAGCCGATCGCTTCGAACGAAATGCACATCGGGTCCCCGAACTGAGTCCGGGTTGCGTCTCAGGACGAATCCCCATTCGACGCCAACCTCGCCGAGCCGGTGTTCATCGACAAACCGTTCGAGTCGCGAGCCAATCCTGAGCGCCAGTCGGCTGTGTGGCCGTGCCACGGGCATGTGCGTCACCGTCCTGCCGCAGACGAGTTCCATCTTGCCGCCGTGGGGCGCCTCGGGGAGTTCGTAGAACTCCTCGGCGGTGAGCAGTTGGATGGCGGTCTCAGTGGTCATGGCATCTATCCTACTTCGCCGAAGAACGCCCTGCGACTTCGGCAATCGCCTCCCCGAGCCGGTGGATGCCCGGTTCGATGTCCTCGATCGCGCAGTAGCTGAACGCGAGGCGGATGTGGTTCGTCGCGTTGCCATCGGCGAAGAACTGCGGGCCCTGCCCGATGATGACGCCACGCGCAGCCGCCGCCTTCTGCACATCCTGCGAAGCTACTCCCGGGTTGAGATGAAGCCAGAGGAAGAACCCCCCGAGTGGTTTCGAGTAGGTCGTGAACTCGCCGCAGTACTTCGCGAGCGCATCCTCCATGCGGACCAACTTACGCTTGTAGATGCCGCGCAGCCGCTCGACGTGCCGGTCGAGGTCGCCGTTGTTGATAGTCTCGGCGATGATCCGGCCCTGGAAGGGGCTCGAGCCCATGTCATAACGCGTGGCGGACATGCGGTTAATCAGCGCCGAGGGCCCCATCGCCCAGCCCATCCGCAGGCCGGTCGCGAGCACCTTCGAGAAGCTCGAAATCTTCACTCCGTGGTCGCCGCCGCTGAGCGCAAACAGCGAAGGCGGCGGCGGGCCATCAAACCAGAGTTCGCCATAGGCGTCGTCTTCGAGAATCAGCGTGTTGTACTCGCGCGCCAGCTCCACGATCTTCTCGCGGCGGTCCAGCGGGAGGGTGACGCCCGCCGGGTTCTGGTGCGTCGGGATGCAGTAGATGAACTTCGCCCGCTTGCCGGCGTCGCGCAGGAGCCGCAATTCGACCTCGAGCAGGTCGACGCGCAGGCCCTCATCGTCCATCGGGACGGAGATCAATTCGGCCCCGTAAGCGCGCATCGTGCGCATGCTCCCGGGGAAGTTCGGGCTCTCGCAGAGGACGATATCGCCCGGGTCAAGCAGCGTTTCGCACATCACGCCGATGCCGTGCGCGGAGCCGGAGACGACCATCACCTGGTCGAGGCTCACGTCGATCCCTTCAATCCGCGACGAACGCTCGGCGAGGGCAGTGCGCAAGGGCATCGGGCCGAAGGTACCATTGTATTCGAGCGCCTCTTTCTGCTCGCGATCAATCACCGTGCGCGCAGCCTTGAGGAGCAGGTCCCCGGGGAGCGACGGGATGTCCGGGAGCCCGCCAGCGAAGGAGATCACCGGGCCACGTTCGGGGGCGGCCGCTGCCCAGACCGCCGGGCCGAGGATGCGCGCCCGCTGGCTCACCACCTCGTCGGTGTGACTTGCATCCCAGTACGGTTGATTGGACATTTCGATACGCCTCCGGAGTTGACTCGTGGTCCAGTATACGCGGCGGCGGCGGGCCGAGCCCAATTCGAATCTGGCTGTGAAAAGCTGCTGAATATCGCAAATCCTGTAAAATTGGGCGATTTGCGAACTTTCGTATTAATGACGCGAATACTGCGCATCATCAAATTCTGCGTTGGTGAGTGGTGTCAGGCGCGTTGACTATCCTGTTATACTGACGATTCACCCGGCCGCAGACCCCGTTCAGAGATTGTTTCAGGCATGTTTCGGATATCGCGGAACGAGAAGATCGCCCGCACCGGCCACGCCTTTAACCTTCTTTCAAGGGCCTCGGGAGCACCGAGATAGACGACTCATGGAGTAATCCAATGGTGACCAGCGTCACGCCGCGCGCGCAGGGTCTTTACGACCCGGAGAACGACCACGATAGCTGTGGGGTTGGCTTCATCGTCCACCTCAAAGGTCAGCGCTCCCACCAGATCGTCTCGGACGCACTCACGGCGCTCGAAAACCTGGACCATCGCGGAGCTTCTGGCTCCGAACCGAACACGGGTGCCGGGGCCGGCCTCCTCAACCAGCTGCCGCATGAATTCTTCCGCCGCGAATGCGCTAATCTCGGGATTCGCTTGCCCGAGGCAGGCCATTACGGCGCCGGGATGATCTTCACCTCTCGCGACCCACGTGCCCGGGCCCAGGGCATGGCCCTTCTCGCTACGATTGTCGAAGAAGAGGGTCAGCATCTCCTCGGCTGGCGCGAGGTTCCGACGGACGCGAAACTCGCCGATGTTGGCGCCTCCGCTCTCGAAATGGAGCCGGATATTTTCCAGTGCTTCATCTCGCGCGGAGTGAATGTGAAGGACGAGGACGCCTTCGAACGGAAGCTCTACGTCATCCGCAAGCGCTTCGAAAAGGCGATCCATCGCTGGGGCGTTAAAGATCCCCACATGTTCTACATCTCCAGCCTCTCCTGCCGGACCGTCGTCTACAAGGGTATGCTCACGGCGCTCCAGCTGCGCCGCTACTTCCCCGATCTGGCCGACCCGCGCATGGTCAGCGCCCTCGGCATGTTCCACTCGCGCTTCAGCACGAACACTTTCCCAAGCTGGCCGCTCGCCCACCCGTATCGCATGGTTTCGCACAATGGCGAGATCAATACGAAGCGCGGGAATGTGAACTGGATGCTCGCCCGGGAAGCGCTCCTGGAATCGCCACTCTTCGGCAACGATATCCACAAGATCCTGCCAATTATCGACGAAAAGGCGAGCGACACCGCTGCCCTCGACAATGCACTCGAACTGCTCGTCCTCGGTGGCCGTTCGCTGCCGCACGCGATGATGATGCTCATCCCGGAGGCGTGGCAGGGTCACGAATCGATGTCGCCCGAAAAGAAGGCGTTCTACGAGTACCACTCCTGCCTGATGGAGCCGTGGGATGGCCCGGCATCGGTCGCCTTCACCGATGGCAAGAACATCGGCGCTGTGCTCGATCGCAACGGCCTTCGCCCTTCGCGCTACTACGTGACCAAGGACGACCTGGTGATCATGGCGTCCGAAGTCGGCGTCCTGCCGATAGCGCCGGAACGCGTGCTCAAGAAGGGCCGCCTGCAGCCCGGCAAGATGTTCCTCGTCAGCCTCGAAGAAGGCCGCATTATTGGCGATGCCGAGCTGAAGTTGAAGCTTTCGACCGAGAAGCCGTACGGCTACTGGCTCGAAAAGAACCTTGTGCCGCTCTCATCTATCCCTGAATCCGAGAACATCCCCGCGCCGTTCGAAGGCGTCGCCCTCACCGAACAGCAGCTTGCGTTCGGCTATTCGCTCGAAGACAAGAAGTACATCTTCGCGCCGATGGCCAAGAACGGCGAAGAACTGCTCGGTTCGATGGGGACCGACACCGCCCTGGCCGTGCTCTCTGACCGCCCGCAGCCACTCTACAACTACTTCCAGCAGCTCTTCGCGCAGGTCACGAACCCACCGCTCGATGCCATCCGCGAAGAGATTGTCACCTCCGTGAAGACGGTCATTGGGCCGGAGGGCAACCTCCTCGACCCCGGGCCGGAGTCGTCGCACCTCGTGAGCATGGAGATCCCGTTCATGGACAACGCCTCGATGGCGAAGTTCAAGTCGCTCAAGGATCCGCGGTTCAAGGCGACCATCCTGCCGATGCTCTTCCCGGCGAAGGCTGGCCCGGCCGGGCTCGAACCGGCCATGGACACGCTCTTCGAGCAGGCCGACCGCGCGATTGCCGGTGGGGCCAAGATCCTCATCCTTTCGGACCGCGGCGTCGATCGTGACAACGCGCCAATCCCGACGCTGCTCGCCGTCGCGGGTCTTCATAACCACCTCGTTCGCGAAAAAACGCGCACGCAGGTTGGCCTCATCGTCGAAACCGGCGACGCGCGCGAGGTTCACCATTTCGCGCTGCTGATCGGCTACGGCGCGGGTGCGATCAACCCCTACCTCGCGATCGACTCTATCGCCGAGATGTTCGCGGCCGGCGAAATCGAAGGCAACGAAACCGCCGACGAGGCGATCGAGCACTATCTGAAGGCGATCAAGAAGGGTGTCGTGAAGGTCATGTCCAAGATGGGCATCTCCACGATCCAGTCCTACCGTGGCGCCCAGATCTTCGAAGCCATCGGCCTCGCCGAGCCGTTCATCGACCACTACTTCTCGCGCACGGCGTCCCGCATCGGCGGCATCGGCATCGACGAGGTCGCGGTCGAAGCGCTGGCCCACCACCTGCGCGCCTACCCGGTGCGCGATGGCGGCCTCCAGGAGCTCCAGTACGGCGGCCAGTACCAGTGGCGCCGCGACGGCGAGTTCCACCTCTTCAACCCGGACACGGTGTTCAAACTCCAGCACGCCACGCGCACCGGCAAAGCCCAGCTCTTCGCCGAATACACGCAGATGGTGAACGACCAGTCCGAACGGATGGCGACCCTGCGCGGCCTCTTCACCTTGAAGTCCGACCGCGAGCCGATTTCGATCGATGAGGTCGAGCCGGCTGAGGCGATCTTCCGCCGCTTCGCTACCGGGGCGATGTCGTTCGGTTCGATCTCTGCCGAAGCGCACGAGACGCTCGCCATCGCGATGAACCGCATCGGCGGCAAGAGCAACACCGGCGAAGGTGGCGAAGACCGCCGCCGCTCCGTGCCAGACGCGAACGGCGACCTCCGCCGCAGCGCCATCAAGCAGGTCGCCTCGGGCCGCTTCGGCGTTACCAGCGAGTACCTCGTGAACGCCGACGAGATCCAGATCAAGATGGCGCAGGGCGCCAAGCCCGGCGAGGGCGGTCAGCTCCCGGCGGCCAAAGTCTACCCCTGGATCGCCGAAGTGCGCTATTCGACCCCCTACGTCGGCCTCATTAGCCCGCCGCCACACCACGATATCTACTCGATCGAGGACCTCGCTCAGCTCATCCACGACCTCAAGAACGCGAACCGCGAGGCGCGCATCAGCGTGAAGCTCGTGGCCGAAGTCGGCGTGGGCACGGTTGCTGCAGGCGTGGCGAAGGCGAAGTCGGATGTCGTGCTCATCTCCGGGCACGATGGCGGCACGGGCGCGTCGCCGCTGACCTCGCTCAAGCACGCGGGCATCCCCTGGGAGCTCGGCCTCGCCGAAACCCAGCAGACACTCGTCGAAAACAAGCTCCGCGACCGCATCATCGTCCAGGCCGACGGCCAGATGAAGACCGGCCGCGACGTGCTCATCGCCGCCCTCCTCGGCGCCGAAGAGTACGGCTTCGCGACTGCACCGCTCGTGGTTATGGGCTGCGTGATGATGCGCGTCTGCCACCTTGATACCTGCCCGGTCGGCGTCGCCACCCAGAACCCGCTCCTCCGCGAGCGCTTCACCGGCCAGGCTGAGCACGTCGTCAACTTCTTCCACTTTATCGCCGAAGAGATTCGCGAACTGCTCGCCGGCCTCGGCTACCGCAGCATCGAAGAGGTCGTCGGGCGAAGCGACCTGCTTAACACGCGCCGCGCGGTCGACCACTGGAAGGCGCAGGGGCTGGACCTCTCGCAGATCCTCTACCGGCCGGACATGCCCGGCGTCCCGGTCCGCCCGGGCAACACGCAGGACCACGGCATCGACCGCTCGCGCGATATGCTCGTCCTTCTCGAAGCGGCAAAGCCCGCCCTCGAGAACCAGGAGCCGGTGAAGCTTTCGCTGCCGATCCAGAACGTGAACCGCACCGTCGGCACCATTCTCGGGTCCGATGTAACGCGGAAGTACGGCAACAACGGCCTCCCGGACGACACCATCGACTTCACGTTCAACGGCTCGGCCGGGCAGAGTTTCGGCGCCTTTGTCCCCGCAGGCATGACCCTCCGCCTCGAAGGCGACGCGAACGACTACTTCGGCAAGGGGCTCTCGGGCGGCAAGCTCGTGGTCTACCCGCCGAAGGAAGCAACCTTCGTCGCCGAAGAGTCGATCGTCATCGGCAACGTCGCACTCTACGGCGCGACCAGTGGCTCGGCGTTCATCCGCGGCGTCGCGGGCGAACGCTTCGGCGTGCGCAACTCCGGCGCATACGCGGTCGTCGAAGGGCTCGGCGACCACGGCTGCGAATACATGACCGGCGGCCGGATCGTCGTGATCGGCGAGACGGGCCGCAACTTCGGCGCGGGGATGTCGGGCGGCATCGCCTACATCTGGGACCCGAACGGCGACTTCCATACGCGCTGCAACATGGAGATGATCCTGCTCGAAAAGCTCGAAGATTCGGAAGAACTCGACCTCGTGCAGGGCCTCGTCGAACGTCATCTCGAGTACACCGGCAGTACGGTCGCCCAGGCGGTGCTGAAAGACTGGCCGGCCGAAGCGAAGCGATTCGTGAAGGTGATGCCACGCGAGTACAAGCGTGCGCTCGCCGAGCAGCGCGCCCAGCTCGAAAAGGAACAACAAGAGACCCCGGCCGCCGGTGCATCGGCAGAACCGGTAGGAGCCGCCCGTGGCTAAGCCAACAGGATTCTTGGAATTTCAGCGTGAGACGCCGACCCGCCGCCCCGTGGAGGCGCGCGTCCACGACTGGCTCGAAGTCTACGAGGAGTTCCCGAAGGACCTGCTCAAGGCCCAGGCCGCCCGCTGCATGGACTGCGGCATCCCCTTCTGCCACCAGGGCTGCCCGCTCGGGAACATCATCCCGGACTGGAACGACCTCGTGTATCGCGATCGCTGGCAGGACGCCATCGAGCGCCTCCACGCGACCAACAACTTCCCCGAGTTCACCGGCCGCCTCTGTCCGGCGCCCTGCGAAGCCTCCTGTGTGCTCGGCATCAACCAGGACCCGGTGACCATCAAGCAGGTCGAAGTGACGATTATCGACACCGCCTGGGAGAACGGCTGGGTGAAGCCAGAGCCTTCGACGAAGCGCACCGGCAAGCGCATCGCGGTCATCGGTTCCGGTCCGGCGGGACTTGCTGTCGCCCAGCAACTCGCCCGCGCCGGGCACGAAGTCACCGTCTTCGAACGCGCCGACCGCATCGGCGGCCTCCTGCGCTACGGCATTCCCGACTTCAAGATGGAGAAGCAGTACCTCGACCGCCGTCTCGCCCAGATGGAGGCCGAGGGCGTCGTCTTCAAGGCGGGCGTGAACGTCGGCTTCGATATCGATGCGCGCGAACTCCAGAGCCAGTTCGATGCCATCTGCCTCGCCGGTGGCGCGACGGCTGCCCGCAACCTCGAAGTCCCCGGCCGCGAACTCCAGGGTGTCCACCTCGCGATGGACTACCTGCCGATGCAGAACAAGCGCAACGCCGGCGACGAGATCCCGGAGAGCGAGTTCGTCAGCGCGGCAGGCAAGAAGGTCATCATTCTCGGCGGCGGCGACACCGGCGCGGACTGCCTCGGCACGGCCCATCGGCAGGGCGCCGAATCGGTCGCCCAGTACGAGCTGCTGCCGCGCCCGCCCGCCTCGCGCGCCCCGGAAAACCCGTGGCCGACCTGGCCGAACATCTACCGCGTCTCTTCCGCCCACGAAGAAGGTGGCGAACGCGACTATTCGATCCTCACGAAGTCGCTTTCCGGCGAAAATGGCGTCCTCAAGCAGCTCCACGGCATACGCATTGAGTTTGTGAACGAAAACGGCCGCCAGGTCATGAAAGAGGTCCCCGGCAGCGAGTTCGATGTCGATGTGGACCTGTTATTCCTCGCGATGGGCTTCGTTGGCCCCGAAAAAGGCGGCCTTATCGACCAGCTCGGCATCGAACTGACCGAACGCGGCAACGTCGCCGCCGACGAGAGTAAGATGACCAACGTCCCGGGCGTCTTCACCGCCGGCGACATGACCCGCGGCCAATCGCTCATCGTCTGGGCCATCGCCGAAGGCCGCATCGCCGCCCGCAACATCGACAAGTACCTCATGGGCGAAACCGCACTCCCGTAGGGGCTTTTGCTATCGTTCGCAATGGAACAGTCCGGACCAAGTTGAGTATCCGACGGAAAGACGGGATGTTCCGGTGGGCGTCTTGCATTCCGAAGAACGTCTTGTCATTTGGACTCAAGTATCCTGATTAAGGACTTGTCGTTATCCGGTCGAGCCTTTCGCTTGTTTCTCACGGGTTGCCAGGTGCTGAAGTATC
>JBBSKE010000140.1:0-8495 GCA_038256595.1 Tepidiformales bacterium
CCGGGGAAAGTCACCGTGAGCGCGTCGCCCTGGTCGATGAGCCGGGCCGCATTCGTGCCGAGGACCGCAAAGTGGCGGTCCGCCTCGTTCGCCGCGAGGAGCATACCCATGCGGTGCGAGAGGGGCGCGCCGAAGAGACCCTTGTCCACGTTGTTGGTCGTCAGCATCGCCGCAGCCTGCGTGATGCCCTCGGTTTCGAGGGCGAGGTCCGCGAGCGCGAGGTGGGCGCGAGTCGGTGGGTTGAATGCGGACGGCAGGACTGCCACGCGGCCCTTGAACGGCTCTCCCTGGTCGAAGCGGGCGGCGCGGAATCCTGGGCTCTCGTGGAGCTCCGCAAGCTGAACCGCAATCCTGGCGATGGTCATATTTCGATCATAAACGAATCGTTCGTGGCCGCGCATACGTGAATGATCCCCGGTCGCAGGCGACAATAGATTCGATGACCCAGGAACCCAAGAATTTGCGCAAGGGCCGCGTCGGCCGCTCGCTCCAGCCCGCGAGATTGGCCGCCGGAGCCGGCATTCGCTGGGCGACCGCGCGCATGGCCGTCGGTGGCGAAACGCGCGAACGTCGCAAGGAGGAGGCCGTCCTTCGCACCGCCGAAGACGTGACGCGCACCCTCGGCGAGATGAAGGGCGCGGTTATGAAGCTCGGCCAGGTCATGTCGCTCATGACCGGCATGGTGCCCGACGAGATGACCGGCCAGCTCGCCACGCTGCAATCCAACGCGCCGCCGATGGCCTACAACCTCGTCGAGCAGGTCTTCCGGGAGGATTTTGGCGCCACCCCGGAGCAGCGCTTCGCCGAGTTCGAACGCACGCCATTCGCCGCTGCCTCGATTGGCCAGGTCCATCGCGCACGGCTCCGTGCGGGCGAACAAGTGGCCGTGAAAGTGCAGTACCCGGGCGTCGCCAGTGCGATGAAGTCGGACCTCGCCAACGTCGGCACACTGATGGGCTTTGCCGGCATGATGTCGAAGGGTATGGACGCGAAGACGGTCGTTCGCGACCTCACAGAGGGCATCCTCGCCGAACTCGACTACGTGCGAGAGGCCGAATACCAGCAGAAGTTCGGCGATATCTACCGGGGCCACGCCTTCGTCCGCGTGCCGGCCGTCTACCCGGAGATGTCGAGCGGCCGCATCCTCGTCCAGGAGCTGCTCCACGGGCGCCCTTTCGCCGAGGCGCGCAATCTGCCTCAGGCGGAGAAGAATCGCGTCGCGGAGATGGTGTTTCGTTTCGCCTTCGGCAACTTCTACCGGCACGGGCTCTTCAACGGCGACCCCCACCCGGGCAACTACCTCCTGCTCGAAGACGGCAAAGTCGGGTTCGTCGATTACGGCTGCGTGACCGAATTCGGGCCGGAAGTCGTGCGCCGCTTTGCCGGCCTGATCGACACCCTCCTGAGGGGCGACCTCGAAGCCTGGCGAGCCGCAACCGAAGAGGTGGGCATCCTCAACCGGGGTGCGCCCTTCACCACCCAGCAGCTCTACGACCACATGCACTGGTTCTGGAAGCCGATTCTCAGCGAGCGCATCACCTTCACGCGCGAACTCGCCGCCGAGATGGTCCGCCGCAACGCCACCGCGACCGGCGATGGGGGCGCAATCAATCGCTGGCTCGACATCCCCGAGGGCATGGTCTTCCTCACGCGCATCAATTTCGGGCTCTCGGGGCTGCTCGCGGCGCTCGATGCCGAGGGTGCCTGGCAGGGCATCATTCGCGAATACGTCTACGGCGACTCACCTTCGACGCCGCTCGGGCTCGCCTCGGCTGCGTCATCCGAAGGGCCAGCAGTGTAGGAGACACCATCGGCCGCCTCCCCGGAGCGGGAAGGCGATGCCCTCATGCTCGTGGCGAAGCGCACGGGCAAGAACCCGGTGCGCTCCGAGCTCACACCTGGTGGTGTGAAGGTGGCGTGAAGGCTGCGGTAAAGGGTCGCTTTCCCTCTAATCTTTCTCTAATGCGGCGCTTCAACGATGGTGACCACACCCACCGCCGGAGAAACACACCATGAGCATCCCAAAGATTATTGGCGCCATCGCCGTCCTGGCCATCGCCGCGGGGGCCGTCTGGTTCTTCGTCATTCGTGATGATGCGCCGGAAGAAGTGTCGCTCGCCGATGCCGTCAGTTCGCTGAGCACGGCAACTCCTGCCGGCAGCAGTAGCGGCGCGACCACCGCGCCCGCCGGCACATCCGCCGCTGGTGTGACTCCTGCCGTCGCCGCGACAGCAGCGGCGACCACCGCGAACAGCAGTTCGACCGGCATCAACGGCACCTGGACGATTGATACCACGGCTTCTTCTTTCACCGGCTACCGCGTCAAGGAAGAACTCGTGCGCATCGGGGCGACAACTGCCGTGGGTCGCACCAGCGTCCTCACCGCGACCGCCACTATCGCCGACGACAGGCTCCAATCCGTCACTGTCACCGCCGACCTGACCCAGCTCAAGAGCGATTCCTCCCAGCGCGACGGCCAGCTCCGCAACCAGGGAATCGAAACCAGCAAATTCCCGACCGCGACCTTTACGCTGACCAACGCCATGGACCTCCCGGCCGGACTCGCGACTGGCCAGCAGATTTCGACCGATGTCTCGGGCACGCTCGAACTACACGGCGTGACGAAGGAGATTTCGGTGCCCGTCCAGGCCCAGATCGTGAATAACATTCTCGTCATCGTCGGGTCCACCGAAATCCAGTTCGCCGACTACGACATCACCGCGCCGTCCGCCGCCTCGGTCGTCTCGGTCGAAGATAAGGCCATCATGGAACTGCAGATTTTCCTCAAGAAGTCGTAGCCCGCGGGGAGCGCGCAAACGGTGCGAGCCGTAGCATCCGCATCATGCAGACGGATCTCCTCCTCGTTCCAATGGGCGCAACCTACAAGCAGATGAGAGCCGCCGCCGTCGCTGCAGACGCCGGCGGCTTTTCTGGTCTCTGGACCTGGGACCATCTTCGCCCGGACAGCATGACGCGGCCGACCGCGCCGCCGGAATGCTGGACCGTGCTGGCGGCCCTCGCCGAGGTGGTGCCGAACATGCTCCTCGGACCGCTCGTGCTCAACGTCGCGAATCGCCACCCCGGCCTCGTCGCGAACATGGCGGCGACGCTCCAGCAGGTCTCGGGCGGAAGGCTGATGCTGGGCATCGGCGCTGGCGGCGGTCGCGGCTCGCCCTACGCCGCCGAACAGGTCGCCTTCAATCGCGTCGTCCCCTCGGATCGAACCCGGGCGGCGCAGGTGGTCGAGGCGATCCAGGTCATGGAACGCCTCTGGTCGGGCGATAGTTCGAACTTTGCCGGCGAACACTTTCCCCTGAAGCGGCCCGCCGGTTTCCTCCCGGCCGAACCAGCGCCGCCGATCGTCGTTGGTGGCTTCGGACCACGCATGGCCGCCATCGCCGGGCAGTACGCGAGCGGATTTAACACCCAGGCCGCCCATCCGCGCCTCCCGGAACTCGTGAACATCGCCCGCAGCGAGTATGGCCGCCGCGGTGGCGAACCCGGCAGATTCTCGATTTCCGTCTTCTCCGGGATCGCCGAGAAGTGGCTCCGGCCCGGCAGCCCCGAACGCCACCGCCTCGAACAGATCGGCATCGACCGCATCATCCTCCTCATCGAGCCACCCTACGACGCAGCAACCATCCGCGACGCCGGCAGAATGCTGAGAAGCCGGTAGAGTAGTAGTGGCTACTAGCTGCTAGCTGCTAGCAGTCCCATTCGTAATGCTATATCTAGCAGTAGTGGCGTACGAGGTATCGAAGATAATGCCAATAATTCGATCGAAGAGTGCGAGCAGCTAACACTATCAGTCCACTGCCATGTGCTTCGCTGCCGAAGCCGAACGTCCACGGCGAGGAGGACTGTGCCATTCCGGCTGAATTTCCCTTCGGCGAAGTCGATCGATGTGGCCGAAGGGTCCGGTGGTGACGCGCTGCCCGGCGCCGGTTACTTCATCCAGGAATTTGCGCCAGAAACCGCCGGCGCACTTGTCGACCGGTTCATCCAGATGACTCCATAGCAGGGCGCGTGCTCTGCGGCGCGAATCACCGGAGAATAGGCGGAGACGCTACCCGGAGGCCCCATGCCCAAGCCGCTCGAAACCATCACCATCGCCGACATCGCCCGACTGCCACGCCCCGGGATGGTCGTCCCGGGCATGCTCCGCTTCACGCCCGATTCCCAGGCGCTGACCTACCTCTTCAGCGCCGAGGGCAGCCTGGTGCGCAGTATCTGGCGGTTCGATATCGCGAGTGGCGAGCGGCGCGTCATCGCCGGGCCACCCGCGGGCGCGACCCAGGAAGAGCAACTCTCGCGCGAAGAGGAGCTGCGCCGCCAGCGCCTCCGCCTGCGCGAACGCGGCGTGACCTCCTACCAGTGGGCCGCGCGCTCGCAGTCGCCGACCCTCCTCGTGCCCGACGGCGGCCAGCTCTCGGTGGCCATCGGTGACCGCACGCTCTCAGCCCTGCCTGGCACCGAGGGCGCGCTCGACCCGAAGCTGAACCGCGACGGCACGCAGGTCGCCTTCGCCCGCACCGGCGACCTCTTCGTCACCCCCACGGCGAGCGGCGAGGTCAGGCAGCTCACGAATGACGCGATCGACGGTGTCACGAACGGCGTGGCCGAGTTCATCGCCGCAGAGGAACTCGATCGCGACGACGGCTTCTGGTGGTCGCCCGATGGCACCCAGATCGCCTTCATCCGGGCCGATTCGCGCCACATCCCGCGCTATCCCATCGTCCACCAGGGCAAAAACGAAGTGGACATCGAGGAGCATCGCTATCCGTTCGCCGGCGCGGCCAATGCGAACCTCCAGCTTGGCGTCATCGACCTCGCGAGCGGCGCCTGCACCTGGATGGACCTCGGCAGCGAGACCGACTTCTATCTCCCGCGCGTCGCCTGGCGGCCGGACGGCACGCTGACGTGCACCTGGCTCTCCCGCGACCAGCGGACGGTTCGCCTGCTCGCCTTCGCGCTGGGAGGTTCGAGCACCGTCCTCATCGAGGAGCACCAGGAGCCCTGGATCAACGTCGCCAACGACGCCCGCTTCCTCGATAGCGGCGAGATTCTCTGGTGGAGCGAGCGCAGCGGATTCGGCCACCTCTACCTCTACGACGCGAGTGGCGGGCTCCTCCGCCAGCTCACCGAGGGCGACTGGGTCGTCACGCGCGTCGTCTCGGTTCACCAGGCGAGCCGCACGGTCTATTTCGAAGCGACGAAGGAGAGTGTCCTTGAGCGCCACCTCTACACGGTCTCGCTCGACGGCGGCGAGATTCGGCAGCTCACGAGCGGCGCTGGCTGGCACTCAACGACGGTTTCTGGCGATGCGAGCCACTTCGTCGACCACTATTCGACCATGGCCCAGGCGCCCCGCGTGACCCTCCGCCAGGTCGCGACCGGCGACGAAGTTGCGACCATTTTCGCGAACGAGGGTAACTCCGCGGACGACCTCGGCCTGCGCCTGCCGGAAATGGTCAATGTGCCAGCTGCGGATGGCACGACGACCCTCAAGGGCGCGATTTACGCACCCCCGGACCGCACGCCGGGCACGAAATACCCGGTCATCGTCTCGGTTTACGGCGGGCCGCACGCCCAGCGCGTCGCGAACGACTGGTCGATGACGGTCGACCTGCGCTCCCAGTACCTCGCCCAGCAGGGATTCGTGGTCTTCCGGCTCGACAATCGCGGTTCGGCCAACCGCGGGCTCGAATTCGAAGCCGCCCTCGCCCTGCGCATGGGCACGGTCGAAGTCGAAGACCAGGCCGCCGGCGTGCGCTGGCTCGAAACCCTCGGCTACTGCGACATCACACGCACGGGCATGTTCGGCTGGAGCTATGGCGGCTACATGACCGTGATGTCGATGCTGCGCGAGCCGGAGATCTTCAAGGTCGGCGTTTCCGGCGCGCCCGTCGCCGATTGGGACGGCTACGACACCGGCTACACCGAGCGCTACATGAGCACCCCCGCCGAAAACCCGGACGGCTACCGCGACGGTTCGCTCCTGAAGCATGCTGCGAAGCTGCGCGGCAAACTCCTGCTCGTCCATGGCGGCGTCGACGAGAACGTCCATTTTCGCCATACCGCGCGGCTGATCACGGCCCTCACCGATGCCGACCGCGACTACGACCTCCTCATCTTCCCCGAAGAGCGCCACATGCCGAACAACGCGAAGGGTCTGGAGTACCAGGAGCGCAAACTGGTGCAGTATTTCGAGAAAGAATTACGCGGCCTTCCCCCAGGCGGGTAGACGGTGAGGCCGCTTGCTCCGATCCTGAGATTCCCGCTGATCGAATTCGAAGGATGCCCACCCGTGACTCAAACACTCGCCCCGCGTGACCTCAAGCGTGAGGCCGCCTACTTCGCCGCCGGCCTCATCGAACCCGGCATGGTAGTCGGCCTTGGCGTCGGCTCCACGGCGATTCATGCGGTGCGCCGCGTGGCCGAATTGATCGCCGAGGGTGCCCTCCCCGGTATCCTCTGCATCCCCTGCTCGAAGTCGACCCACGCCGAGGCCGAGCGCTTTGGGCTGCCACTGACCACCCTCGAGAGCCACCCCCGCATCGACCTCACGATCGATGGCGCGGACGAAGTGGACGCGCGCATGAACCTCATCAAGGGCGGCGGCGGGGCACTCCTGCGCGAGAAAATCGTCGCCCAGGCCTCGAAGCGCGAGATCATCGTCGTCGATTCGTCGAAACTCTCGACCTATCTCGGCGAAACCTGGGCGTTGCCGGTCGAAGTCACCACGTTCGGGCACGGGGCGTCGCGGCTCTTCCTCCGCGAACTCGGCTGCGAGCCGGTCTTGCGCATGGCAGCGAATGGCGAGCCCTTCACGACCGACCAGGGCAACTTCATCTACGACTGCAATTTCGGCGTCATGGAGCACCCGGAGGATATCGCAGCGATGCTCGACCCGCGCGCCGGAATCGTCGAACACGGGCTGTTCATCGGCCTTGCGACCGACATCGTGGTCGCCAGCGAAGACCAGATTCGCCACATCACGCGCGACTGACCGGAGGCGCTTATGACCACGAGCACCACAAGGGTCCGGTCACGAGCATGACCGGCCAGTTCGCCGCCCTGACGGACCAGGGAATGCGGCGCACTTCCAACCAGGACGCCATCCTCGCCGAACCGCTCGAGGGTGGCTGGACGCTCGCTGCAGTGGCCGATGGTGTCGGTGGCGCGTTCGGGGGCGAAATCGCCAGTAGCGAGAGTATCGCCGCCCTCCGCGCGACCTTCGCCAGCGCAAAGTTCGAGGACCCGGCCGAAGCACTGCGCACCGCCTTCCGCGCCGCCAACGTCCGCGTCACGAATCGCGTCGCCGACGATGCCGCACTCGCCAACATGGCCACCACGCTCGTCGCCGCGCTCATTCGCGACGATTCAGCGTGGGTCGCGAACCTCGGCGACAGCCGCGCCTACCTCTTCTCCGGTGGCGAACTGCAGCAGATAACCGAGGACGACAGTCTCGTCGCCGAGCAGGTCCGGGCGGGCATCCTGACGCCCGAGCAGGCAGAGCGCAGCCCCTACCAGAACGTCATAACGCGCGGAATCGGCGTCGACCAGGACATCACTGAGATCCCCGTGACTCCGGTGACGCTGCCCCCGGGGTCGATGCTCCTGCTCTGCAGCGATGGCCTCTTCCGGCCGCTCAGCCTCGACGAGATCGCGCTTATCCTGCGCAATGGCAGCGTCGAGGAGATTGCTCGCCAGCTTATCGACCGTGCGAACGCGAACGGCGGGCCGGATAACATCAGCGTGGTCCTCTATCGCCAGCCCGTGCAGGTGCCGACGGAGTAACGAAATGCTGCCGGATTCGCGAGTCTTAACGCGAATCCGGCGGTAGTTCAGCCTGGGTGCGTGGTAGGCGGTGAGGGGCTCGAACCCCCGACCTCCTCGGTGTAAACGAGGCGCTCTAGCCGACTGAGCTAACCGCCCGGGCTTCATCAGCCTACCATCCCCGCCCCGCTCGATCACGAAGCGATCCCGGGACGAGTGTGCGCCACGGATCTGCAGCCGGGGTCGTGCCCTCCGCGGCCGAATAAGTCAGTAACGCGACCGACCAAGGGAGCGTGACTCCGCTGGTCCTGGCACCCAACGTGCCGGCGGCCGACGGACTTGTCCTCTGCCACGTTCGCTAACCTTCGCACGGTGTCGCCAGAACGTCAGACCTCGACGTTGCGGAAGCCGCGGATCGCGCCCTCAACATCGATATTGCCGGCGCGCAATTCGGCGAGGTACTCCCGCGCGCCTGCTTCGTCCCATTTGCCAATGGTTCGATAACCGCTGAGGTCCGGGTAGTTCAGGGCCGCGAGCCGCAGGTCCATGAGCGAACGGTTGCGCGCGATGACCTCGGCCGCGACGCCGTTCGTGAACGCCTCCTCGATCGCTTTCACCTTCCGGCCGAGGGCTTCGCGAATCATCAGCGGGTTCCACTGGCCCAGGTAGTCCGCGAGCGGCGCCTTCGCCACGAGCCGGGCAGCGCTGATGGTGCC
>JBBSKE010000141.1:0-8476 GCA_038256595.1 Tepidiformales bacterium
CCCCCGTCGCGGTCACGTTCGACACTGTGGGTGTCTACACCTACCACAACGAACTTTTTCCCGGCGTGGCGGGCACGGTCGTCGTGACCGGGGCCAACCCGGACCCGGATATCACGGCGGTATCTGATACGGCGTACGCGCTCAACGATTCCGAACTGGTTATTTCCGGCACCGGGTTCATCTCCGGGAGCCTCGTGGAGTGGAACGGGACGGAGCTCGATTGGGAGTTCGCCGGCAGCGATATCGTGGCGGAAATCCCGGCAGGATTGCTGCCTGCCATCGGTACGGCGACGCTTCGTGTGACGAACCCGGCGCCAGTCGACCTGGATGGCTTCGACGAGTTCGAAGTGACCGTCCATCGCGCAATCGGGGACGTGGATTGCGACTTCGACGTCGATGCCCTCGATGCGCTGGCGGTCCTGCGGAGCCTCGCCGGGTTCACGACTGGCGTCCTGCCACAGGTTTGCGACGTCGAACCGGCGGATCCGCCTGGCGATGCCGACCGGGATGGCGAGGAGACGATCTCGGACGTGCAATTCATCCGTGCCTGGGCGGCTGGCATCGAATAAGTGTGAGTTTCGCACCCTCGGTGGTGTTGCCCGTCACCTTTCGCCCACCCGGCGCCATGGATAGAGTGAATACGCCGTGAGCAATGCTGGAGATGACGATGGCCGGGCAACACCGCTCGCAGATGAGGCCCTGGCGGGGCGGGCTGCGGCACGCGACCCTTTCGCCTGGGGTGAGATCTTCGAGCGTCACTACACGGCCGTCTTCAGCTTCATTCGCTATCGCCTGCAGGATGGGACGGCCGCCGAAGACCTCGCTTCGCAGGTGTTCGAAACCGCCTATACCATCGCTGACCGCTTCGACTGGCAGGGTGTACCTATCCAGGCGTGGCTGATTGGCATCGCCCGCAACGTTGTTCGCGACCATATCAAGAAGTCCATCCGCCGGGGACCCTCGGTGGAACTGGACGAGACCTACGCCCCGCCAGCACCCGACGAGCTGGCGGCCAGCGACCTCCGCAGCGACCTCATCGAGGCGATGCGGCACCTGACCGACGACCAGAAGACGGTCCTCCAGCTCCGGTTCCTGCTCGATCGCTCGGTCTCCGAGACCGCCGCGGCGATGGACCGTTCGGAGGACGCGGTGAAGAACCTGCAACGGCGCGCGCTGGCCTCGATGGGCAGGGTGCTCGGATCCCCCGCGAAAGGAGGCGTACGCACATGACCGACCGAATCGACGACCTGCTCGACGCCCTCCTCGAAACCGGGGAGCTGCCCGCCGATGCCACCGCCTCCGAGCGCGAGGAGGTTGAATCGCTGGCCCGCGCGGCCGGCCTGATGCGCTCAACGCGCGATGTCACTGAGTCCGAGGCCCTGGCAGTCAAGCCAATCGCCCGCGCCCGGTTCGAGCGCTTCCTTGCCGATGCGCAGCCCGCAGTCGACCCGGCCCCTGCCCGTGCGGCGAGGCCCGCACCGCGCCAATCGTGGTTCGCGCGATTCTTCGCCGCTAACCGGGGGCTGCGCGGCGCCGGCCTCGCAGCGGCCATCGGGATCATCGCCATCGTTGCCGTGTTCGCCTCACAGAACGCCTTCAACCAAACCGAATCTGCGGTCGCGCAGGTGCTCGAGCCCGGCGACTACGCCGAGGTCTACGGCACCGTCTCCTCGGTCGAAGGTGAAGGCGATGCGCTCACGTTCATGGTCAATTCCGAATTCGGCGTGCTCGAAATCACGACCGGTGAGGAGACGTCCGTCGTCGAATCGAACAATGTGCAGGATCTTGCGAACATCCGGCCGGGCGCGAACCTGCTCATTGCCGGGCTGGTCGGACAGGACCGGCGCATTGCCGCGCAGACCCTCGCGCTCGCCGGGGTCGAATCCACACCTGTCGCTGCCGCAACCACGAGCGCCCAGGAGCTGCGACGCACACCACCCGCCGAGTTCGAGGGCCGCATCTCGCTGATGACGCTCGCCGAGGATGGCCTCGGCGCGAAAGTGGTCGTCCTCGCTGATGACGGCACGCGCTATGCGGTCCGCATCAGCCGCCTCAACGCTGGGACACTGCTGACATCCGTGGAGCGTATCCTCGGGACGCGAATCCACCTCACGCGGGCAGCAATCGGCGACGACGATGTCTACGTGGCCCGGTTAGCCCGGGCGAACGTCGAGCCCGCAGCCACGCGGACTGCGGCAGCCAGCGGGACCGCCCCGGTTCGCGGCGGATCAGCCGCAGCGACCCCGGTGGCGGTCAGCCCGGCAGCTGGCGGTTTCACCCGGCGAGGCGGCGTCATCATCTCGCGCGATGCGAACGTGCTGACGGTCAAGACGGAAGGCGGCGACCTGAAAGTGGTTATTCGCACGAACACGCAGATCATCCTCGACGGAGCCGACCTAACGCGCGCCGATATATTGCGCGGCGATGCAGTTATCGGGCACCAGGTGGTCGTCCAGGGCGGCATCGAGCGGGTGACCGGCCGATTCATCGCGGACGTCATCGTCGTCGGCGCCAAACCCTAAGGTGCCGGGCTCAGGAGGAACTGCTTGCTCGTGGGGTCTTGCTCGGCGATCCAGCCGGAGGTCACTCCTCCCACAGGCTCCGAAAGCGCGACTTCCCAGAATATCAGGTCCTCCCCCTCGGCTTTCTGGCACCTGATCGTGGTCACCTTGAACCCATCGCCGACCTCGCCGTAGATGTCGGCAGAACGACTCGGGGCAGAGCGGACGCGCGTCTTCGGGGAGCCGCTGTTAATCAAGACGGCCTCCATGCCCGGCTGGAGGCGGGTGCTCGGGCAATTCGGATCAGCGGGCGGCGCGGTTGGCGCCTCGGGCGTGCCTGCGTCGGTTGTCGCGCCGGCTGTCGTCGGGGAGACGGCGGCGACGGTGGCCGTTCGATCTGGCGTGACGGCGTTGTCCTTCGTCCGCCCGAGGAGTTCGGCGCAGACGCCCGTGGTCCGCATGCACTGGTTGTAGACACCGTAGCTGCCACCGCTGATGCCCATGAGCAGCAGAATGCCCGCAACCGGGGCCTTCCAGCGCTCGAGTGGTGGCTTGTACGCGTTGCTGCCATCGAGGCGAATCGGCGGCGCCGAGGACTGGCCCGAGCGCACGGCCACACGGAACGGCGTGCTCGACTCGCGGCCGAACTTCTTCTTCTTGCGCGGCTCGACGTCCACCTTGATGGTGCGAACCTCGCCCGGCTGCAGCGGCTCCTGGTCCGCCAGTGAGATTTCGAGCGCGTTCTCGTCGTCGCGGCCTTCGATGACCAGCGGGACGACGGTGTTGCCGCGGTTCGTGACCTCGATGGTGTAGTCGCCCCGGCCCTTGAGGGGGCGCATCACCGCTTCGATTTTCTCGACCGGCGAGACCGTCAGCTGGCCGATAGAGCGCACATCGATGCCGTGTTCGCGCGATTCGACGATGACCGTGAAGCGATGCGGACCGGCGGCGCCGTTCGCGCCTTCGCCAGGGCGAAAGACGATCGTGATTTCGTCGCGAGCCCCGGGGACCAGCTGCACTCGGGGACGAGCGATCTGGACCCAGTCCGGCGGCACATCCGCGACCGAGACCGCGAATTCGTCGACCACGTTGCCGCGATTCTGCAGTGCCACCGTGGCAGCGGCGGATTGCCCGGGAAGCACGGCCAGCGGCGGCGAGGCGAGGTTGACCCCGATGAACTGGCGTTGCTGCGCTTCACCCTGGGCGGCCATCGCGCCCGAGGCGGAGGACGGCGCTGGCTGCTCGTGTGTGATTGGCCGCCGTGGTGGTGGCTGTGCTGCAGCAGGAGGCGGGGCCGGCGGAGCGGGTCGCGCGGGCGGTGGAGTCGGTGGCGGGCTGTATTCGATGACCGGTTCGGGCGGGGGAGCAGCCGGGGCTGGAGCAGCGGTGCTTGCGACAGGCGGGGCGATGGTCGCGGCGGGCGGCGCTTCTACCGGGACAACTGGCTCGGGCGGGGGAGGGGGCGCCACCACTTCTGGGGCGATGTAGAGCGCGTGCGCCTCGCCGAAGCGGACATCGGACCCCGGGGGAATCTCCAGGCGCTCACCCGGCTGAACCTGGCGGCCATCGATGAACGTCCCTGTAGCGGAGGCGAAGTCCTCGACCATCAGTTTTCCGTCGTCGAAGGTGAGATGGGCATGGCGGCGCGAGACGGTGACGTGGGGGATGACGATCCGGTTGCCGTCGGCGCGACCGACGATCGCTGAATCGAAATCGACGTCGTACTCTTTGACCTGCCCGTCGGGCGTAGTGATGCGGAGGACACCCTGAGTAGGCAAGCACAATCTCCAGAACCAAGCGGTCGCGAGTAGCTTAGCGGTCCGCTGGTGCTGCCGCTACGCACTCGAGCCACTGGAATTCCGAAGAGCGTATGAAGATTCGCGAGCCGCTGCGCGCTATTATGTGCGGGCACGGTCCGCCGCCCGCACTGGAGCCCTGGATTGCCGAACGCCGCCCGCATCACCGACAACGTTATGCACGATGCGCCTCACTGCCACGCGCCGATTCACCCGGCCGCGCCGACACCAACGCCGCTCCCTCATCCGCCCATGCCGCTGGCCCTGGTTTCGGGTGGCGTGCCCACCGTCCTCATTAACGGGCTCCCGGCGGCGGTCGTCGGAACGATGGGGCAGCCCTGCCTGCTTGCGACCTGCGTGCCGGGCGGACCGGGCGTGATCGCGAAGGGCTCGGCGACCGTGTTCATCGGCGGGATGCCGGCGGCGCGCGTGGGCGACCTCGTCAACCATGCCTCGTGTGTTGCACCGATCCCGAGCCCGACCGGGAAGATCCTCCCGCCCGGCTCCCCGACCGTGATCATCGGGGGCTGAGCCGTTTGAACGCGGAGCAATTCGCCGCCCTCCAACCTGTTTGTCCCACCTGCCAGAGCGCTGGCCGCTCCCCACAACTGCTTACTGGCTGGCCGGACATGGCTACGGTTACGGTTCGCCAGGGCATCCTCCGCTGCCCGGAGCCGGCCTGCCTGCGCGAGCACCCGCTGGTGGATGGCGTCCCGATCCTCGTGCCGGACCTGCGCGCCTGGTCCGGGTTCCAGCTAGACGCCGTCCTTCGCCGCCGCGACCTCACCCACGACCTTACGACCCTCTTCGGCGACGCTGCAGGCCCCGATTCGGAGTTCGAGCGCGACCGTTCGACCCTCAGCACCTACGCCGCGAGCCACTGGGGTGACCTCCAGGACGCCCGGACACTGCCTCGCGAACGAACGGCCGCGAGCGTCGCGGACGCCGCGATCGAACTTCTCAGCGATGTCAGTGGGCCGCTCATCGACCTCGGCTGCGGGCCCGGGCGCGCCTCATTCGAACTGGCGAAGGCGACCGGCCAGCCGGTGGTCGCAATCGACCTCAATTTCGACTTCCTGAGGCTGGCAGCGGAGATCCAGGCGACCGGCACAGCCTCCTACGCGCAGCGGCGGCTCGGATTGGTGTACGAAGCGAGAACCATCGCCGCCGGGGCGTTCGAAGGCGCGAATGTGACGACCTGGTGCGCCGAAGCGACCGCATTGCCCTTCGCCGATGCCACCTTCGCGGGCGGAATCAGCCTGAACCTGCTCGATTCGGTCGGGTCGCCGGTTGGGCACCTGCAGGAGGCGGCGCGGGTCATCGCCACCGGCGGCGCGCTGGTCATCGCCTCGCCCTACGAATGGACGGGCCGCGCGACCGCAGTCGAGCAGTGGGTCGGCGGCCATTCGCAGCGTGGTCCCTTCGGCGGCGCGAGCGATGCCACCATGCGCGGCCTCTTCGCACCGGGCGCGGAATTCGGCCGGCAACTCGGCTGGGAGATCGATGGCGAACGCGACGATGTGCCCTGGTTCCTGGGCACGCACGAGCGCTCGGTGGTCGAATACCGGCTCCACATGCTGCGTATGCGGCGGGTAGGGCTATAAGCCGATTTTGCGACGGGATCAGAGTGGTATCGCGGCAAGCCCAACCGGCCGGACAGGGCCTATAGCTTGGGGCCTATAGCCTACAGCCCAATCGGCGGCCTACAGCCTAACGGCGGCAGCGAGTAGCCTTCGCCCATGAGCCAGCGCCTACGTGACCGATTCGCCAATGCCCGGGCAACGGGCAAAGCCCTCTTCATCCCGTATGTCACGGCCGGCTACCCGACCCCGGCACACACGCCCCAGCTGCTCCTCGCGATGGAAGCGGGCGGCGCCGATGTCATTGAGATCGGCATGCCCTTCACGGACCCCCAGGCCGACGGAGCGACGATTCAGCACGCGAACCAGGTGGCGCTCGAGCAACACGTGACCTTCTCCCGTTGCCTCGATTTCGTCCGCGAAGCGCGTGCGCTCGGGCTGGCCGCGCCAGTGCTGTTCATGGGCTACTACAACCCGATCATGGCCTACGGCGAGGAGCGCGCCTGCGCCGATGCCGCCGCTGCCGGGGCCGACGGGTTTATCCTGGTCGACTTGCCCCCGGACGAGGCGACGGATTTCCTCGCTGCCTGCAAGCGCCACGACCTCAGCTTCGTCCCCCTTATCGCGCCGACCACTGCGGAACACCGCATCAGCGGACTAGCGAGTGTCGCCGATGCCTTCATCTATTGCGTCAGCATGACCGGCACGACCGGCGGCGCGACCGTCAACGCCAACGACCTGCCCGCCTTCATCGACCGCGTGAAAGCGCACACGGACGTGCCAATCGGCATCGGATTCGGAATAAGCACACGTGCGCACGTCGAGGCGGTGGGGCGGATCGCGGATGCCGCAATCATCGGATCTGCTATCATCGCGAGAATCGATTCGGCCGGCCCAGACCGCTGCGTCGAAAGTGTTCGGGAGTACGTTGCGGATGTTTCCGGTCAGTAACGGGCAGGGGAGTACGGCCGATCGCGACGATCTCGCGCGCCATCGAGCGCTGCGGCTTTTCGCGCCGGCCAGTGCTATCGCGGCCCGCTGACCGGGGTGTTTGGCCCCCCGCACTTCTCAGAATTTTGATTCCCCACCGGAGCAAGGAGACACCCGCATGGCCGTACGAGGCGTACGCGGCGCAACCACCGTGACCAGGAACGACCGCGACGAGATTCTCGACGCGACCAAGGAACTCCTCACGCGCATGGTCGAAGTGAATAACCTCGACCTGGAGGAGATCGCCTCCGCCTGGCTCACGACGACGTCCGACGTCTTCGCCGAGTTCCCGGCCGTGGCCGCCCGCCAGCTCGGGTGGACGTTCATCCCGCTCATGCAGAGCCACGAAATGAACGTGCCGGGAATGTTGCCACGCTGCATCCGGGTCTTGCTCCACGTGAACACCGATAAGGGACCCCATGACATCATCCATGTCTATCAGCGGGGAGCGACCGTTCTGCGGCCCGACCTCGCCGCGCAGACAGCCGCTCCCGCGCCGCAACGGTAGCCGGGTGCCCGCTTGAACGTCCCTCGAAACGGCAAGGACTCGCTCGACCACAACCGCATCACACCGTGGAACGAGGCTCACTGTCGCGAAATTCGCGTCCAATCTGGCGGCTCTTGCCGGGCTTCACGGGCCTTGAGCGACGGCGCCCGGTCTTTGACATTCGAAAACTTTACGTCGATGATGCGCTCAGGCTCTACTATCGCGTCGGCCGTCGGGCGGTCTCTGCCGGGGGTACTGGCCTATGCCAGCTAATCTCGGTTCGCTGAATTCCATGCGGATGGAGCAGCGTTGAGGCCGGAGCAGCGCGAGAGGAAGCCTGGCCGAAAGGCCATGATAGAGGAGCTGCTGCGGGGCAGTCTCGGGCTATCTGGAGAAATGCCTCAGATAACGCTGCCTGTCTTTGAAGGTCCCCTGGACCTGCTTCTGCATCTGATCGAACGGGACGACCTGGACATCACGTCTGTGTCGCTCGTGCAGGTCGCCGACCAGTACCTCGCCGCCATCCGCAGCGGCGAGGGCTATGAACCGCGCGCGCTCGCCGAGTTCGTGGCCATCGGCGCGAAGCTTATCTATCTCAAGTCCCGGGCGCTCATCCCGCGGCCAGTGCTCGCCATCGACCCGGACATCGAAGAAGAAGACGTTGGCCGCGAACTGGTCGACCTGCTGCAGGAGTACCGGCGCTACAACAGTGGCGCCCAGTACCTGCAGAAGCGCCAGGACGACGGGCTCCGGCACTATTCGCGCCACGCTGCGCCGCCGGTGCTCCCGGAAGGCCCGGGCCTGGACAACGTGACCCTCGAGGGGCTGCGCAAGATCATGCTCGACGCCCTCAAGCGAAAGCCGCCGGCCCAGCCGCGCGCGGTCGTGGCCCGCGAAGGTCTCACCCTCCGCGCCCAGATTGACAACTTCCGCCAGCGCCTGCAGACGAACGGCAAGTTCTCCTTCCGGCGCGTCATCGCCGAGTGCCGCACGCGAGTCGAGGTGATCGTCGCCTTCCTCGCGGTGCTGGAGCTGCTCAAATCCGGCGAGTGCGACGTGCACCAATCGGATACCTGGGGCGACATCGAAGTGGTGGCGCCGGCGAAAAGTTTGAGCGCGTAG
>JBBSKE010000142.1:0-8458 GCA_038256595.1 Tepidiformales bacterium
ACAACGATATCGAGCTTGAGGCAGCCGTGGCCGAGGGCGAGTTCATCACGATGACGGCGACGCACGCGCCAGGGCCGGGAAACCTGCTCTCGGACCTGCCGGATAACGACACCTCCGAGCTGAGTAACTGCATGGCCGCCGGCTCCGCCCAGGAGGGCATTGGTACGCTGTTGCCCACCGACGTCGTGGCCGGGACATCGAACGTCCAGCTCAAAGTGCTGGGAAATGGCTTTCCCGGCAACGCGGCGATCAATTGGAACGGCACGCCGATCCAGACGGTCCGCATCAGTGCCGAGGAGCTGAACGCGACGGTGCCGGTCTCTACGCTCGGTTACAGCATGGGGACCGTGCAGATCTCGGTGACGGGCTCGGGAGGCTTCGAAACGGACGCGTTGCCGTTCGAAATCCTGCGTTCGAGTTCGGACATCAACTGTGATGGCACAGCCACCTCGGCGGACGTGCTGGCGCTGCTGAGCGAGCTCGCCGGCCTTCAGGCGAACGCAACCCCGTGTTCGAGCAACGCCAACAGGGACGTCAACGCGCTCGTCAACATCCTCGACCTGCACTGGATTCGCACAGAGGTCGTGGGGCTGACGCCGAACCCGCTAGAGGCGGTCCACCAGTAAACCTGGGTCGCGCGGCCGGGGATCGCCAGGTCGGCTGCCTAGCCGCCGGCGAACTTCGCGGTGGCGGCGAGGATGGCGGCGGTCGTGGCCTCGTGGCTGGCGCTGTGGCCGGCCCCTTCGATAATCACGAGTTCAGCGCCGGGCCAGGCGCGGTGGAGCGCCCAGGCGTTGCCAATCGGCGACTGGAAGTCGTACCGGCCGTTGATGATCACGCCGGGGATTTCGGCGATTTTGGCGGCTTCCTTGAGGAGCTGGCCATCTTCGAGCCAGAAGTCGTAGCTCACGTAGTGGGTGACGATGCGGGCGAAGGCGAGCGCGAATTTCGGGTCTTCGAAGCGCGGGGCGAGGCCGGGTTTGGGCGGCCAATCGGGCGTCGCCGACTCCCAGAGGCACCAGGCGTGCGCCGCGAGCTGGCGCGTTTCGAGGTCCGAGGCGGGGTGGTTGAGCCGCCGGTCGAAGGCTGCGGCGACGTCGCCAGCGCGCTCGGATGGCCGCAGGATGCTCACGAGCTCCTCCCATTGGGCCGGGAAGAAGGCGGCCAGGCCGCCACCGAAGAGCCAGGCAGCCTCGGAGAAGCGGCCCGTGGCGACGCCGAAGAGCACCAGCTCGCTCACCCGCTCGGGGTAGCGTTCGGCATAGGCGAGGGCGAGCAGGCTGCCGAAGGAGCCGCCCAGGACGAGCCACTTTTCGAAGCCGAGGCGCACGCGCAGACGTTCGATATCGCCGATCAGCTCGTCGGTGGTGTTGGTTTCGAGGTCGACTTCGGGGTCGCTGGCATGGGGTGTGCTGCGGCCGCAGTTGCGCTGGTCCATCAGGATGATGCAGTACTTCGCGGGGTCGAACAGCCGCCGGAACCAGGGGGTGCAGCCGGAGCCGGGGCCGCCGTGGAGGACGACCGCGGGCTTGCCGGAGCGTGTGCCACAGGCCTCCCAGTAGATGCGGTGGCCGCCTTCGCCATCGATGAAGCCCTGGGCGAACGGCTCGATTTCGGGATACAGCGTGGACATGTGCGGGCCTCCACCTGGGGTGACGTGCCGCCGCCGGGCGCGACGGCCGGGAATGCTGGAGGGTGCAATAGGGCACCTTGATTGAACAATCGGCACTCATTGTGCCGAGCGTTATGGCAGCCTCCGGCCGGCCCGGCGACAAAGCGGGGGACGTTCGGTGTGTTCGTTCATCGGCAGAGAGCCGGACCATCCCAGGATCGCCATCGTTGCTGCGGCAACCCGGGCCGTCAACAGGGACCCGGCTGCGGAAGTGCAACTTCGGCTATGGCGAGCCGGCGACGAAGAGCCGGATGAGCAGTGCGTCGAGCAGCGAGATGCCGCCGGAATCGTCTGCGTCGCCGGTGCAGGGGGCGACGGGGAGCATGCCGGTGCTGAAGCCGGCCAGCGATCGGAGGAGGGCCAGGGCATCGTCGCCGGTGGTTTCGCCGTTGCAGTTCGCGTCGTAGTTGCTATCGGCGACGAAGAATACCTCGCTCAGAGCGGTGGCCATGCCGGGCGCGGTCGCCTTGAGCTGGATCTCCATGCCGCCGTGCGCGCCGGTGATGACGCAGCCTGAGAAGGTCGCGACCCCGCTGTCGGTGGCCAGCGGATTCGGCTCGCAGGAGATGGATGGCGTCGTGAAGATGGATTGGGTCACGGCGTCGACGGAGAGCGTGATTTCTGCATCGATATCGCCCAGGGTTTCGCCGAGCCCGGAGTGGATTTCGACAACCGGCTGCTGGACGAGCGCGAGGCCGGTCTGGCCATCGCCGGGGTGGGTCGTGAAGACGAGGAGCGGCGGGTCGTTGTCCTCGATGGTCACCGTGGCGGCGAGGTTCGGC
This sequence comes from Tepidiformales bacterium, assembly GCA_038256595.1. GTDB lineage: Bacteria > Chloroflexota > Dehalococcoidia > Tepidiformales > Tepidiformaceae > JBBSKE01. The sequence continues at coordinate 2,455 of JBBSKE010000142.1, forward strand.
CCGGCGGCGGCGCCACCGTTGAATGGCGGTGTGAGAATCAGCGTGACGGTCTCGTCGCCTTCGCCGCCAAGCTCGTCGTTGAAGATCTGGATAATGCAGGGGCGGACGCCGGATTCGCCGTGTTGCCAGGAGACGAAGGACATGAGGACGTTGTAGTCGCTGACATTGCTCGCGCTCGTTTGCGGCGGGAAGACGGCGCAGCCAGCACTGACGGCGCCGACGGTGCTACCGGTGCGTTCGACGTCGAATGCGAAGGCGCCCGCGCCTTCGGAGACGCTGCCGAGGTTCGTACTGACGAACTGGATGGTGCCCGCGCTGTCGAGGGTCGTGTTCTCGGCCTGGAGGGTCATCCCGGCCGGGGCTTCGGCGACGTAGATGTTCGAATCGCCGGGGACCCAGCCCTGGATCGGGCCGAGCGCCGGGTCCAGGGCGTCCGGGGGTGCGGCGAGAGCGGAGGTGGCGCCATTTCCGAATCGAGCTTGCGTCGCGGAGTCCGCTCCGAAGAGCCCTGCGCCGATTGCCATGATGGCGGCGCCCGCTCCAAGCCACTTCGCTACCTTCGAGATCGTCATGCCTACCCCCTGTGTCAAGAACGGAGGATAGAGAGCCGCAGCAACACAGCCAAAGTCGGAAGGAAGATCGTGTGGCGGGTCACGCGTCCCCGGGCTGACGCACCGGAGGTCGCTGCCCGGGAATGGCGACAATTGGTGATGGCGCACATAAGTTCTGCCCGCCAACGGCGGCCGGTGGTAGACTTCCAGATCAGGACATATGTTCACTCACCTCCACACCCACACCGAATACAGCCTGCTCGACGGCATGTCGCGGATTGCCCCGCTCATGGACCGGGCGAAGGCGCTTGGCCAGGAATCCATCGCCATGACGGACCATGGCGCGATGTACGGGACCATCGACTTCTATAAGGAAGCGACCGCGCGCGGGATTAAGCCGATCATCGGGCTGGAGGCGTACGTCGCCCAGAAGACCCGCTTCGACCGCGAACGGAACGACAACTACTACCACCTCGTGCTCCTCGCGCGGGATATGCAGGGCTACAAGAACCTCATCGCGCTGACCACGAAGGCGAACCTCGAAGGTTACTACTACAAGCCGCGCGTGGACCGCGAACTACTCGAACTGCATAGCGCGGGCCTGAGCGTGCTCAGTGGCTGCCCCAGCAGCGAGTTCCATCGGCGCGTCCAGGAGGGTGACCGGGATGGCGCCATCGAAGTCGCGAAGTGGCACCGCGATGTATTCGACAATCACTACTACCTCGAAGTGCAGGACCATGGCGACGAGAAGTTCACGCGCCTCAACCCGATGATTGCGGGCATCGGCCAAGAAATGGGCATCCCTGTTGTCGCCACCAATGACGGTCACTACACGCTCGAATCCGAGGCCGAGGCGCAGGAGACACTGCTCTGCATCGGCACGAACGCGACCATGGACCAGCCGAATCGCTACAAGTTCGATGGTCACGGCTACCACCTCAAGAGCGAAGCCGAGATGGCGATGCTCTTCCCGGACAACCCGGAGTTCATTTCGAATACCCAGCTGGTCGCGGACGAGTGCAACCTGGAGCTGAAATTCGACCGCCAGCTCCTCCCCGAGCCGCCGATCCCGCCGGGCGCGAACAGCGTCGATTACCTCGCCGAACTCTGCTTCAAGGGGCTCCACCGCCGCTTCCCGGACATCACCCGGGAGCTGGAGGACCGCCTTCGCTACGAATTGAACGTGCTCGAGCAAACCGGCTTCACGGACTACATCTACGTGGTCAAGGATGTCGCCGATTATGCCCGCCAGCAGGGGATCCGGATGGGCGTGCGCGGTTCGGCGGCCGCTTCGCTCGTCCTGTACGTGCTCGATGTCACGGATATCGACCCGGTAGCGAACCGGCTGGTGTTCGAGCGCTTCCTGAACCTCGAACGGCGCGAGATGCCGGATGTGGACTTCGACTTCGCCGACGACCGCCGCGGCGAGATGATTACCTGGGCCTACGACCACTACGGCCACGACCGGGTCGCCCAGATCATCACTTTTGGCACGCTCGGCGCGAAGGCGGCCATCCGCGACGTCGGCCGCGCGCAGGGATTGTCCTATGGCGACACCGACCGGGTCGCGAAGCTCATCCCGAACGCGCTGCACATCACCCTCGGTGACGCGCTCGACCAGGTTTCCGAACTTTCGGAGCTGGTGAACACGGACCCGAAGGTGAAGAACCTCGTGACCATCGCGCGGCAACTCGAGGGCGTTTCGCGCCATTCGAGCACGCACGCGGCCGGCGTCGTCATCTCGCGCGACCCGCTGATGGACCACGTGCCGCTCCAGCGCCCGAGCCGCGGCGACGAAACGAGCGTGCCCACGACCCAGTTCGCGATGGAGCAGGTGGCCAAGATCGGCCTCCTGAAGATGGACTTCCTCGGCCTTTCGAACCTCACCATCCTCGCCAAGGCGGTCGACCTGATTCGCGACACCATCGGCGAGGAGGTAGACCTCGTCCAGATCCCCGATGGCGACCCGCGCACGATGGCGATGCTCGGCAAGGGCGAGACGTTCGGCGTGTTCCAGCTGGAATCGAGCGGGATGCGCCGCTACGTGCAGGACCTGCAGCCGACGAACATCGCCGACCTCTGCGCGATGGTGGCGCTCTATCGCCCCGGCCCGATGCAGTGGATCCCGCGCTATATCGATGGCAAGCACGGCCGGATCGCGGTGACCTACCCGCACGACGACCTCGCGAACGTGCTCGACGAGACCTACGGCGTCATCGTCTACCAGGACCAGGTGATGCTCATTGCGCAGCAGTTCGCCGGCTACACGCTCGGCCAGGCCGACATCATGCGCAAGGCGATGGGCAAGAAGAAGGCCGACGTGATGGCCGCCGAGCGCGAGGGATTCCTCGCCGGCGCGGTTCGCAACGGCTACACGAAGGAGGACGCGGGCGCGGTGTTCGACCTGATCGAGCCGTTCGCGGGTTACGCGTTCAACAAGGCGCACTCCTGGTGCTACGGCAACATCGCCTACCAGACGGCCTACCTGAAGGCGAACTTCCCAGTGCAGTACATGGCCGCGGTGCTCCAGAACACGAAGAACTCGCCGGACCCGCAGGAGCGCATCGCCGCTGCCTCCGCCGAGTGTGTGCGCCTCGGCATCGAACTGCTACCGCCTGACGTGAACGAGAGCGAGGAGAACTTCTCGGTCGGCAGTTTCGCGCCGGGCCATCTCTCGATTCGCTTCGGCCTCGGCGTGGTCAAGAACGTCGGTTCCTCGGCCATCGAAGGGATCATCACGGAGCGCAAAGCGAACGGTATATATAAGGATATAGAGGATTTCTGCCAGCGCGCCGACCTCACGGGGGCGACGAGCCGCACGATCGAATATCTCGCGATGGCGGGCGCGTTCTCCTCCGTCGCGCCGCTGGAGAGCCGCCGCACGGTGGTCGCCGCGGCCGAGCGTATCGTGACGGTCGCGAAGGACGAACGCGAGCGCGCGAACTCGATGCAGATGAACTTCTTCGGCGAAGTCGCCCAGAGTTCGTCGCTCGAAGTGTTCCTCGATCGGCTCTCGGCCGACGTCTCGCAGGACCTGCGCTGGGAGAAGGAAGTGCTCGGCGTCTACGTCTCGGCGCACCCGTTCCGCTCGATTGCGGCGAAGGTCCAGGAGTTCGCCACGCACGCGCTTTCGGACCTGACCGCGGACATCGCCGGGCAGATCGTGACGGTCGCCGGGATGGTGAAACGCGCCACCCAGCGCGCCACTCGCGATGGCCGCAAGTTCTACGTGGTGGATCTCGAAGACCTCAGCGGCGTGACCGAACTGACGATCTGGAACGACGCGCTCGAACTCTCGGGCGAGGATATCTGGGCCGAAGGTCAGGTTGTCGTGGCCTCGGTCGAAGTGCGGGACCGTGGCGACCGGCTGAGCATCAGCGTGCGCAAGGCCTCGGCCTTCCAGCAGGAAGATGGCACGGTGGTCGGCTTTCCGGCGCGCCAGTGGGAATCCCCGGCCGACCTGAAGCCCGGCGCGGTGCGCACTGAGGCGCCGGTCGCGGTGATGGCGGGCCGTGGAGATGATGCACCGCCGCCGGACCGCCCACCGGTGCAGATCTCGACTCAATCGGCTCGCCCGGCCTATGCGAACGGTGGCGGCAACGGCGCGCCGCAGGGTTCGAATGGCGGCTACTCGCGCAATGGCAACGGAAATGGAGGGTCGAACGGCGGCGGCAATGGCTCGAATGGCAGCGGCTACGCGGGCAACGGCGGGCGCTCGCAGCAGGGCAACGGCCGCCCGAACGGCCAGCAGGGTGGCTCGCGCTCGACTCCCCCGGCCGCGCCACAGCCGACGGTCGAGGCCGCGCGCCTGGTGGTCACGCTCTACGAGAGCGAGGACCCGGTCACGGATACAGCCGTCCTGAAGATGGTCATCAACACGCTGAAGGACCACCCCGGCGAGGACGAGTGCCGCCTCGTGATCCACGACGCCGAGGGCCAGGACCAGGAGTTCGACCTCCAGCGCGTGGCCGCGACCGAGGACCTGACGCGTTCGCTCAACCGGCTGGTCGCCAGCTACAAAGGCACGGTGACGGTGCAAAAGGCGAAGGTCCCGGCGGCGTAAGGCTGGGGTCCTGGTTTCATATGGATCACCTGGGTTAACCGATTGGAGGTTTCGCCTATCTGGGTTGGTCAGATTGGAGTTTCGGGCCGATTCCTCCAATCTGGCGGCGCGGGATGTCAGGAAACTCCGATCTGGCGAGCGTAATCGGCGATCCGGCGGGCTGCAGGTCTATATGGATCACCTGAATTAACCGATTGGAGGTTTCGCCTATCTGGGCGAGGCAGATTGGAGTTTTGGGCCAATTCCTCCAATCTGGAGCCGCGGGATGTCAGGAAACTCCGATCTGGCGAGCTCAGGGCTGGGTTCGCCTACAATAGAATGAATGCCGGGAGAATGAATGCCGGGACCGACTCTTCCGCTTGAACCGTTTCATCGCTGGCGCCGGATCATTGACGCGACGGATTATTCGCCACTCCCTCGGAGAACGGACCTGGACGATGCCGCCCAGCGCTGGCGGGAACAGAAGGGCGAACTGGGCGCGCCGGAGCGCCTTGCAGAGTTCGAAGAACAGCTTCGAAATGAGTGGGCCATCGAAACGGGACAGATCGAACGGCTATACGTGTTCACGCGTGGAACTACACAAGCATTGATTCGCGCCGGATTTGAGCAGCTCACTGCGTTTTCGTCGGCTGATCGCACAACGCCCGAGACCGTAAACATTCTCAAGGATCAGAAAGATGCGCTGGAGTTCACATTCTCCTTCTTGCGGGATGAACGGGAACTCTCGATTTCGTTCATCCAGGAACTCCACCAACTCCTCTGCAGGCACCAGGATACGTACGACGCGGTCGATTCGTTCGGGAGACGCTTCAAGGCAACCCTCGAAAAGGGGAAGTGGAAGGCGCTTCCCAATAGCCCGCGGCGGCCCGATGGCCGCGTGCACGAGTATTGCCCGCCCGAGCACGTCGCCCAGGAGATGGATAGACTCGTCAGGTTCCACCTGCGGCAGCACGAGCGTGGGATACCAGCCGAAATTCAGTCGGCCTGGCTGCACCTGGCGTTCGCGCAGATTCACCCGTTTCAGGACGGAAACGGTCGTGTCGCACGGGCTCTCGCCACGCTCGTTTTTCTAAAGGCAGATATGCTCCCGCTGGTGATACGAGATGCGCAGCGCGAGGCGTATATTGCGGCATTGGAAGCGGGAGATAGCGGCCAGATCAGCGACCTGGGCGTCACCACGCTCATGGGCCACCCCGAACTCTCGCAAGTTCAACTCACGACCAGCATGGTCAGCGACGAAGTGATGGAGCAACTCAGCCAGTCGCTGCCCATGGCGTACTACGTCAAGAGCTTTTCAACGATCAAGCACAAGCCCTCCTACACAGTCGCCGGCCCAGCGCCCGACTTCGCCGTCAAACTCATCGACGGCTCCACCTTTAAGCTCAGCGAA
>JBBSKE010000143.1:0-8446 GCA_038256595.1 Tepidiformales bacterium
CTGGCGCTCGTCCGCCAGGCCCAGACCTACAAGTCGCAGCAGCAGGAGATCGTGCGGCTGCAGGCGGCCATCGCGCGCTTCAAGCTCTGGGCGAGCTGGGTGCTCGATGAGCGGCTCATCCGCCAGGCGCGCAACAAGCAGCGCCAGATCGACTCCATGGACAAGATCGAACGGCCCGTCCTCGAACGCCGCAAGATGGCGCTCGCCTTCCGCGCGAGCAGCCGCGGTGGCAACAAGGTGGTCGAATTCCGCAACGTCACGAAGGCGTACGACGACAAAGTCGTCCTCCTCGGCGCGGAGCTGACCATCCTCAGCGGCGAACGGATCGGCATCGTCGGGGCGAACGGCGCCGGGAAATCCGTGCTCATGCGGCTCGCGCTGCGCCAGGAAGAGCCGGACGAGGGCGAGGTCTGGGTCGGGCCGAGCATCCAGCTCAGCCACTACTCGCAAGAACACGAGACGCTCGATTTTCGGCAGACTCCGGTGCAGTCGCTGCGCGCGATCAAGGCGTTCACCGAAGGCGAAGCCGTCGCCCAGCTGACGCGCTTCCTGCTGCCCTATGATGTCGTCAGCCAGCCGATTGCGACGCTTTCCGGGGGCGAAAAGAGCCGCGTCCAGCTCGCTCGCCTGATGCAGATGAACGCGAACTGCCTCGCCCTCGACGAGCCGACGAACAACCTCGACATCCCCGCCGCGGAGGTGCTCGAAGACGCGCTCGAGAAGTTCGGCGGCACCGTCATCGTCGTCTCGCACGACCGCTACCTGATCGATCGCCTCACCGACCGCATTCTCGAGGTGAAGGACGGCGAAGTGCGCAGTTTCGAAGGCGGCTACAGCGCCTACCTCGAAGCCATCGCCGCCGAAAGCCGCCCTCCCGAGCCGGAAGTGGAGACTGTGGCCCCGAAGCCCGCCGCGTCAGCGAAGAAGTCCCGCAGCTACCGCTAGACCCGCAACCGGCACCCAGAAATCGGAACCGGAGCCGGTACGGAGCGGGCGCGTGACGAGGCGACTATTTCTCCCCGTTGGTCAGACAGTGTCGAATCGCCAGGATCGGGCCTGCGGGCAGTCGATATGGTGGCGAACTACCCGCCCGCTTACTGCCGTGAGCGGCTCGGACTCCTGGGTGGCGCCGTGCACCACTCAGCACTCATACCTCAGCACCCAGCACTCCCTACAACGTCCTCGGTCCGATGCCGAACAGCTGCCAGCCAGCACGGTTCGCGCCCGGCGCTTCGAGGTCCGGGCGGAGGCCGAAGTCGTTATCGCCGGCTTCGACGGCCATGTCGATAGCCCACTTGGACATGCTCTGCACGCCCTCCATTTCGTCCATCTCTTCGCGCGTGAAGAAGCCCGCATTGGCGATTTCGACGCCATCCGCGACTGGCTCGGCGTCTCCGATGAGGTCGAGGCGGAAGATCATGTAGATATTGGTGCTGGGCCCGCCCATGCCGCCGCCGACCGAATGGCGGAAGGCGATGACGTCGCGCACCTTCGCTTCGATGCCCGCTTCTTCCATCACTTCGCGTTCGACCGCGAGAGCGAGCGGCTCATCATGCTCGGCATAGCCGCCCGGGATCTGCCAGCTGCCCGCGAACGGGTTCTGGCCGCGCTGCACGAGCAGCATCTTGTTGCCGCGAACGACTACGCCCGCGCAGCCGATGGAAAAGTCACCGAAGTGGATGTAGTTGCAGGAGGGGCAGGCGGGGCGCTCGCGGCCGCCATCCTCTTTCGTAGTGAGCGTCATGGAACAGGTTGGACAGTACTTGGGGATAGGCATGGGCGGCAGTATGTCGGTCGCGGGCCGAGGGGGCAAACTCCCGAACCGCGAGCGCCGACTTCGCTGCCGCTGCGAGACGGGGCGAATTCGTAACCTGCCTGTGCCTTCCCTTTGCTAGCCTGCGCCCAACCTATTTCCGAGGGCACCATGGATATCATCCGAATCGACCCCACCGAGCCTCCTGGCGCGCGAATGAGCCGCGTGGTCATCTACGGCGACCTCGTGTTCGTCGCCGGCCTCACCGCCAGCGATGCGACGCTCGATATCCAGGGCCAGGCGAAAGACATCCTCGCGAAAATCGACGGCTACCTTGCGCAGGCCGGCACGAGTAAGTCGCGGCTCCTCCAGGCGCAGCTCTGGATTACCGATATGGCGAACTTCGCGAAGATGAACGAAGTCTGGAACGCCTGGGTCGACCCCGAGAATCTGCCGGTGCGCGCATGCGTCCGGGCAGACCTCGCGAAGCCCGGCCTCCTGCTCGAAATCATGGTCACGGCGGCGAAATGACCACCGGGATCACGCGCATCGAACAGACGAACGTGCCAGTCCCGCTGATGGCACACGCCGTCATTGCCGGTGGGTTGGCGCACATGTGCTTTACGCCGTGGACGCCAGTATCGACGCTCGAGGAGCAGGTCGCGGAGGTGTTCGCGCGCCTCGATAGCTATCTCGCAAAGAGCGGAACCAGCCGCTCGAAGCTGCTCGTGGCGACCGTCTGGCTGAGAAACAAGGAGGATTACGAGCCGTTCGTCGAGATGTGGAACGCCTGGGTCGACCCCGAAAGCCCGCCCGTATTCACCTTCAGCGAGGCGAGACTGGGCCGCGATACCGTGCTCGTCGAAGTCAAAGTGATCGCCGCGGCAGGATAAGCCTGCGAGTTTCGCGCCGTGCTGCTGATTTCGCGGTGAGTCCTGCGTCCGTTTTTATTCACGGGTTTCGAACGATGATCGGCCGCCCCGTTTCGATGCTGGACGTGCTATCCAGCCTGTGGCGGCCCTGGAAACGCGATTTTCGACCGCCTGGGGGTCAGGCCGCGTTGCGCTTTGACGTGGCCGAGACGCTCGTCGGTATTGAATTCACAGTCCGGCAATGATGGACTAATATGGACAAAAACCTCGACTTTGATTGACTATGTGTTCAGCATTGGGGCGAAATTATGGTCGCAAGCTCTGAGCAGGTTCCCGGCACCGAGGCAGCGCGCCTGAATCGTTCCGAAGAGCTGTTGGCTTCGATTCTCGAAAATACGATCGACGCCATCATCAGCATCGACCAGGGCGGCCGCATCGAGTCGTTTAACAGCGCCGCGGAGTTGATGTTCGGCTATCTCGAAGAAGAAGTGCTGGGCCAGAATGTCCGGATCCTCATGCCCGAGCCGTACCACTCGCAGCACGATGCCTATCTCACTGACTTTCTTTCGACCCGCAACGCGCGAATTATTGGCATCGGCCGGGAAGTCGTCGCTCAGCGCAAGGATGGAACCATATTCCCCATCGAGCTCGGGGTGAGTGAGTTTCGCCTTGACGACGGTGAGCACTTCACGGGCATCGTTCGCGACATCACCGCGCGGAAAAAGATGGAGGAGCAGCTTCGCCAGGCGCAGAAGATGGAGGCGATCGGGCAGCTCGCCGGCGGCATCGCCCACGATTTCAACAACCTCCTGACGGTCATCAACGGCCTCAGCGCGCTGCTCCTGGAAGACGTCCCGGACGCCAATCGCGTCGAAATCGAGGCCATTCACGCTGCTGGAGTGCGCGCTGCCGAACTGACCAGCCAACTGCTCGCCCTCAGCCGGAAAGCCGTCCTCCAGCCGCGTGTCGTCCAGTTGAACGAAGTGATCATTGAGAATGAACGGCTTCTACGCCGCATGATTGGTGAGGACATCGAGATTTCGGCTTCACTTGCGCCGAATCTGCCGATGGTAGAAGTGGATCCGGCGCAGATCGGGCAGGTCATCCTCAACCTCGCGATTAACGCCCGCGATGCGATGCCGCTTGGCGGACGCCTGGTGATCGAAACACGAGCGAAGGAGCTTGGCACCGGGGATTTGCTGCTGGATCCAGATCTCAGCGCCGGCCAGTACGTACGGCTCTCCGTCACGGATTCCGGGAGCGGGATGCCGGCGGCGGTCAGTAACCGTGTCTTCGAACCGTTCTTCACGACGAAACCCGTCGGGGAAGGCACGGGCCTCGGGCTCGCGGTTGTTCATGGCATCATCAAGCAGAGTGGCGGCACCATCCGAGTTTATAGTGAAGAGAACCAGGGAACAGTATTCACCATCTACCTCCCGGCAGTGAATGTTCCGAATGCGTCACCAGATATTCCCGGTCCCACGCAATTGTCCGTTAATTCCAATTCTACAATTCTGCTCGCAGAAGACGAAGACGGCGTCCAGCTCGTTGCGAAGCTCATCCTCGAACGGAAGGGATACACCGTACTCACCGCAGCTGACGGCCTCGAGGCGCTGGCCATCCTCGAGGCTATGCCTGGCGTGGACCTCGTGATAACGGACGTGGTGATGCCACGGATGGATGGCCGGCAACTTGCCGAGGCCGTACACAGGCTCCGCCCGGAGCTGCCGGTACTCTTCATTAGCGGCTATCCCAACGACGTCATCATCCGCCGCGGCATTCTCGACGCCGGTATAGAGTTCCTCCAGAAACCGTTTACGCCCGCGAACCTGTGCGCGCGAGTGGCGGCATTGCTCGTTCGCAGCGAAACCGGACCAGGCTAGAATAGCAAGGAGTGGTTAGCAAATAGGCCAACTGGACGGCCCTAATTCCTAACTGCTACTTCCTATTTTTCTAACCGCACCCGGGGGCTCCGCCCGCGATCGGATTCGACGCGACCAGGTAGCCATTGGCGCCCTACGGCATGATCAGCTGGGGGCCTTCGGGCCACTGCTCAAGGAAGGCCCGGGCGGCGGCAAGTTCGCCAGCAATCTCGTCCACGGGGCGTGTTCGAAGCAGGACATAGGCCCAGGCCGCTACGCGATGCGCCGGACCGCCCTCGTGGTCCGAAGCCCGGTAGATCCGGCCCTCGTGGCAGAGGACCGTGCTCCCTGGCATCTCCGGCGTGCCCTCCGTTGCCAGGGTCCAGCCGTTCTCGAGCTCGAACGAGGGCATTGCGAAACTCCGTCTGCTTCGAAATCCGCCGGGTGGGCGGCTCGTGTCGCGGCATTCTCGGCTCGGCGCGATTGTGAATTCGGTACGGTGTCTAACATTGTGTCCAAGAATATACTTTCTATGCGAACTGCTCCGCTGACTATCGGGGAGTGAAGCTGGTGGTCGCCTGGTAGTTGGCGCCGCCGTGAACGAAGGTCACGGTCACCTCGACGGAGAAGCCAACGGTCGCGCTGCCGATCGCCCGCGAACATGTCGCGACCCCGGCGGCATCGGCCACCCCCTCACATGTGCTGGTGGTGCTCTTGAACTTCCAGCTCGCGGTCATCGGCGCCCCTGCGGGCGACCCACCAGGACACGCGAATTGTCCTGTAACGACGACCGTCGAGTTTCGCGCGGGAGCCTCGTTGCTCACGCTCGCGGCGACCGTACAACCGGTCGCAGAGGGGTCTGTCGCGGTCGAAGCGGGCAGCGTGGCGCCCGCGGGCGGCGACTCCTGGGGGATGGCAGTTGCCAGGACTGTCGCCGTGTCTGGGGCCGAAGAAGGTGCGGATGTGGTCGCCGTTGCACCGCCAGCGAACTGCTGGAACGGCGGATTCTCGGGCTCCTCGCTCCCGCAACTCGCCAGCGCCAGCCCAGTTGCCAGGAGGCCCACCAGGTAACGATTCCGCATGATGTCCGCTCCAGTGGTGCGTTTCGCAGCATTCTATGCTGCGGCTGCTGCTACGAGACCACCTGGATAATTTCGGTCATAATTTCCGCTCATTGTCAGAGTTCGGTTCCAATCAGGCGCCTGCATCCGCACGCGGGTTCCACGGCACCAACGAGGTTGCAGCGGCAAGAATCCTCAGTGTCGGTTTCTTGCCAGGCTCAAATGAATACGATTGGCTAGGATCGGGCGTCGCGTGTCTTGTGGATGCAAGCGATGCAACCACGCTCGCAGACTTCCAGGCACGTGCCATCGCCTTCCTCGGTATTCTCGATGAGTTCGAGCGCCTCAAATCGGCATCCTGAGCGAGAACTGACGGTTCACTCACCCGCCGCCCTCCGCTACGCACCCGATTCGTTCCGAGCCTCGTTCGGCCGCCCCTAGCCCACGCCCGCCGCAGGCGTAGAATCGGCGATAACTACGGGCGGAACCAGGAGCATCGAAGCACATGGCAGATATCACCGGATCCCAGATCCTTGCACGCCAACTCGTGAACGAAGGCGTCGAGGATGTCTTCTACCTCATGGGTGGGCCAATCCTCCAGGCGGTGACCCACGCCGCCGAGAACGGCATTCGCACCATCGACGTTCGCCACGAACAGGCCGCCGCGATGGCCGCACACGGCTATGCGCGCGTCAAGGGCGGCATCGGCGTTTGCATGGCCGCCTCTGGCCCGGCGACCACCAACCTCCTGACAGGCATCGCGAATGCCTATCTCGACAACATCCCGGTGGTCGCCCTCGGCGGCGCCGCCTCCTTCGGTTCGTTCGACCAGGACGACTTCCAGGAGTACGACCAGCTCTCGATGGCCAAGCCGATCACGCGCTGGGCCGGCCGCGTCACCCACCCCTACCGCATGGCCGAGTACATCAATATGGCCATGCGCAAGGCGCTCGCGCCGAAGCCAGGCCCGACCTACCTCGACCTCCCAGGCGACACGCTCTACGGCAAGATGGACGAGGACCGCGTGTCCTATCCGCGCGGCAATGTCCGCCCGGCTCGCCCCGCCCCGGACCCGAAGGCCATCCAGGACGCCATCGCGCTCCTCAAGTCCGCCGAGCGGCCGCTGGTCATTACCGGCACGGGCATCCACTTCTCCGGGGCGAGCGAAGAGCTCAAGACCTTCATCGACACCTCGAAGATCCCGTTCTTCACCACGCCCCAGGGCCGTGGCGTCGTGCCGGAAGACCACGAACTGAGCTTCCTCGGCGCGCGCAGCCAGGCGTTCAAAGAGTGCGACGTCCTCCTCGCGATTGGCACGCGCTTCAACTTCGTCATTGGCAAGGCGCTGCCGCCGCGCTGGTCCCCGGACCTGAAGGTCATCCACGTCGATATCGACGCATCCGAGATCGGCCACAACCGCGCGGCCGACATCGGCATCGTCGCGGATGCGAAGGTCACGCTGATGGCACTCACCGAAGAGGCGAAGCAGCAGGGCCTGGTCGCCTCGAACGACTGGGCGGCACGCCTCGGCGAGTTCGACTCCGACCAGCACGCGAAGTCGCTCGCGCTCGCCGAATCCGATGAGAACCCGATTCACCCGATGCGCGTCATGGGCGAAGTCGCCAAGTCGCTCGCCCGCGACGCGATTCTCACGGTCGATGGCAACGAGACGCTCTCATTCGCCCGCCAGTGGATCCCATCGTACGTGCCGGGGGCGCGCATCAACGCAGGTCCGAACGGCTGCATGGGCACAGGCCTGCCGTTCGCCCTCGGCGCACAGGTTGCCGCTCCCGGCCGCCAGGTGCTCGCCCTCGTCGGCGACGGCTCGTTCCTCATGAACGTCCAGGAGATCGACACCATGGTTCGCCACAAGCTGCCGATCGTCATCGTCGTCAGCAACAACGGCGGCTGGACTGGCATGTCGGACTCGGTCGCCGGCCGCCGCCTCGGCTTCGACCAGAAGTACGAGAAGATCGCCGAAGCGCTCGGCGGCTACGGCCAGTTCGTGGAGAAGGCCGAAGAGATTCGACCGGCCATCGAGCGCGCCTACGCCAGCGGCCGCACCAGCGTCGTCCACGTCCACGTGCAGGAGCACACCCAGGCGACGACCGCGAGCTACGGCGGCTATTCGAGCATGCAGGTCCGCTAACGCCGGACTATCCTTCCACCAAGGCGAAAGGCCGGCTCACTTGAGCCGGCCTTTCGCGCGCCTGTCACCAACAAGAATGGTTAGTCCAAAACCAGTCCCGCGGCGCGTTGGCGCATGTGGAGCGCGTCCTGGATATCGACCGCGACGTCATCATTCACATCAAGGGAGCATGGGCCGAAGGCTGTCGAGTTGGTTTGGAAGCCGGCGAGCGCGCGCATGATGATCTGCACGTCCAGCGCCTCGTCGTAGCCGTCGCAGTTCACATCAAGCCCTTTGCCAACGTTCGTCGAGGCGTGAAGCAGCCGCAGTGCCTGGTCCTCGCGGTCGAAGAAGCCGATGCGAAAGCCCTGCGCTTCGCTCCACGCCATCGAAGGCGCCGTGCCACCGAGCGACTGCTGCGGCCCGTCGATGGTGAACGTCTGGGTGTCCTGGCAGGCGGGGTCGAGGCAGCGAATCCAGCGGATGCTGTTCGCTCCCGCGCCAACCGTGCGTGAGGCGACGACCGGGTTCGCGCCCTCGAAGATCATCGAGATGCCACTGCCCTGGGTGCCCGCAGTCGCCAGCGTCTCGATGGTTGGCGCGGCCTCGCAGGTGGCGTCGCTGCAGAACGCGTTCTTCAGGTCGCCGGTCGCGCCATCGGCGTAGGCGAATACCGGCAGGCCCGTGCCCGGGTGGATCTCGACCGCATTGTAGAGGCCCGTGTCGGGATGACCCGAATCAATTGTGCGGATCACGATATCGTTGATAGC
>JBBSKE010000144.1:0-8393 GCA_038256595.1 Tepidiformales bacterium
CAAGGACAGATACAGCACCCTGCTCGCTCGCCCAGCGGCAGAACCAGCCAAATCCGCAACCAAGGTCGGCGACGCGGCTGCCCGCGAGCGGCGGCAGCATCGCCTGCAAGGACGGCCACTCCGGCGCCAGCTCGAGCCCGCCAATCGAACGAGGCAACTGGCTATAGCCCGCGAAGAACTCGGGCCGGTCATATACGTTCTGCGCCATTGCCTTCGAATCCCCACTTTCTATCCCACGGGCCTACCGGATTGGCTCGTAGGTGGCGATCACTACGCCTTTGCTGGTGGTGGTCGAATCCACCAGTTCCAGCTTCGCGAACGCGTCGTCAGCGAACAATTTCCGCCCGGCGCCGAGCACGAGCGGGTGAATCACGAGCACGAAGGCGTCGATCAGCCCGGCGCGGAACAGCGACTGGACGAGCACGCCGCTGCCAAGCACCGCGATGCCGCCATCATGTTCGGCCCGCAGCTTCCCCACCGATTCGACCCCATCTCCCGCGAGCAGGGTCGAGTTCATCCACGGTAGTGGCTCCTGGAGCGTGTTCGAGACGACGTACTTGGGCGTGTTGTTGAGCCGGTCGGTGAAGGGATTCGGCTGCGGCGCGTGTGGCCAGATGGCCGCGAAATCCTCATAGGTCCGCCGCCCGAAGAGCATCGCCGAGGTGCGGGTCATGCCCTCGCCCATCTTCCGCATCTTGTCGTCGTCGTTATAGGGCCCGGACCAGCCGCCATGCGCGAAGCCGCCGCGCGTGTCCTCGTCAGGCCGTCCGGGCGCCTGCATGACGCCATCAAGGCTGATGTTATTG
This sequence comes from Tepidiformales bacterium, assembly GCA_038256595.1. Lineage (GTDB taxonomy): Bacteria > Chloroflexota > Dehalococcoidia > Tepidiformales > Tepidiformaceae > JBBSKE01. The sequence continues at coordinate 807 of JBBSKE010000144.1, forward strand.
GTAACGATGATCCTGCCCATGGAGCGCTCCGAATTGCTGGATTCGGCGCATAGTAGCCTGCCGGGAGCCGAAATAAGTGGCCCCCGTGTCACATATTTTGCGCGGCCATGGCGCACTCCGGTGGCAACGGGCAGGTCAGGCACTACGCTATGCCGATGAACAAGCTCGTCCGCGACGACATCCCCGCCCTCATCGAAGCCGAAGGTCGCCGCCCCGTGACACGCGTACTCGCCCCGGCGGAGTACAGGGCAGCGTTGATTGCGAAACTCAAGGAAGAATGCGACGAGTTTCGCTCCGATCCGAGCATGGAAGAACTCGCTGACGTGCTGGAGGTCGTCTATTCGCTCGCCGACGTTATCGAATCTCGCGTAGCACTTGAACATGCCCGGGTGGCGAAACTCGCGGCTCGCGGCGGCTTTGCTGGCCGAATCTGGCTCGAATCAGCGGATTCGGCGACATCTCCTGTGACAGATGCTGCTACCGGGTGCGGCGACCCAGATCTATAGTCGAACGCGAAGCTGGAGGTGGCACTGATGGCCCGAATTCGACCCCTGCGAGAGGACGAGGTCTCGCCCGAGATTGCGAAGGTGCTCAGTGCAACCGCGGACTGGCTCGGCGAGCCGTCGATTGGCGCGGGCATCCAGGCGCATGCCCCCGCAGTCCTCGAAGCGAGCCGCCGGCTCAACGCGATGCCCGCGCGCAGCGGCCTGCTCGACCCGCAACTGCGCGACCTGGTCTGCCTGCGCGCGGCCGAGATGGTGGGCTGCCCTTTCTGAATTGACGTGAACGCTGCCGGTGGCAGCGAACATGGCGCCTCCTTCGACAAGATCGCCGCGCTCGCGGATTTCCGCACGAGCGACCTGTTCTCGGCGCCCGAAAAAGCCGCACTCGCGCTCGCCGAGGCGATGACCGTGACCCCGCCGGAAGTGACCGAGGAGGTGTTCGCCGCCGTCCGCGACCACTTTAGCGACGCCGAACTGGTCGAACTGTCGGCGACAATCGCGATGGAGAACTATCGTGCGCGCTTCAACCGGGCGTTCGATGTCGAGGCGCAGGGGCTGTGCGCGATTCGCGGCGCGAAGCCGCCGCCGTCGCTGCAGGGGTAGGTTGGCGCCCTGTGGGACGCGCAATCGGCGGTGGGCGGGCCAGCGGGCTGTCGATTCTCGGGCAGGTAGCGACGTCCCCTCGTTCCCACTCGGGGTTCGGACACGAGGTTCCCAGCAGGTTCCGAACCGGGTTACTTCGTGCCGGGGTCGCCGGGGCGGAGGGGGTTGGTAAACGCCTTGCCGATGTCGCTGAGGTCGCCGGAGAGATCGTCGCCCTCAGGCTTTTCGTCATCTTCGACCCAGCCGACGAGGTCGTCCCAGGCGGCGGTCAGCTCTTCGGCACTGAACTGGCAGTGGCCGGCCGAGCGGATGGCACGCTGCACGAGGTTGCCGTCGGTGCCCGCCGCTTTCGCCTTCGCGAGATACTCGATCTCGTGTGTAATGGGCACGAAGAGGTCCCCGGTGCCGTGGAGCGTGAGCATTGGGTCCGAGATTTTCGCGGTCGTCGGGGCACGGTCGGGGTAGTTCTCGCTGTTGCGAATTTCCGGGTCGGCGGCGATGCGGCGGACGCCCGCGTCGAGTTGCGCACTCGTGAGGCCGAGGTCCGGGTCGATTTCGTAGATGAAGCCCTCGTTCGTCGCCGCTCGCGTCACCGGTAGCTTGCGGGTCGGGTCGACGAGCAGGTAGGCGAAGTTCGCGATGTACTGCTCGGTCATCCCTTCGAGGAAGAACGGCCGCGGCCCGCCGGTGAGCAGCCGGATGGCGCTCACGAACTGCTCGCCCTTCTCCGTCGGCCGTTCAGGGGAGCCGAGCGCTGAGCGAAGCGTGAAGAGGGTCGCCGCCGATACCGGCGTGTCGCCCTCGCCGAGCGGCAGCTTGATCCCGGTGAGATACTCGGCCAGCAGCGACCAGGCCGCCAGGTAGTCGATCTCCTCCTGGCCGCCCATGGCGCCGCAGATCGCGAGCGCGCCGTCGTATTCGTCCGCGTAGTTCTCGAGCGAGAGCGCAATGACCGCGCCACCCATCGATTCGCCGTAGAGGTAGGTGCGCTCCGCTTCGCCGAATTGCTTTTCGAACTCGTGCTTGAGGTCCAGCGTGTCGTCGGCGCCGAGGCCCGGGACGTAACCGTTTTCGGTGTAAGAACTCGCGGCCCAGGCGTAACCCTGGTCAATGAGCTGCTGGCGAAGGGCACGATTCGGTGTGCTGACCGTCAGCTGCAGGGATTCGCCGCGATAGCCGTGGGCGTAGAGTACGAGATCGCCGTTCCAGTCATCCGGCATCTCGATCCGGTAGACGGCGGCGCCGATCGAGCCGGTGACCGCCTTCGCGCCCCCGAGTGGTTCGAAATCCGGGGCGGCGGCGGTGTAGGTGCCGCCCGAGGGCGCGCCCAGCCTGCCCGGCACAACCGCTGGAGTCGAGCCGCCGCCATTCGAAGCGGCAGTTGTGGCCGTCGCGCTGGCAGGGCTCGGCGGGTCGTCGCCCGTTTCGGGAGTGTCGCCGCCGGAGCAGGCGACGAGGCTGGCGGAGAGGGTCAGGGCGAGGCCAAGGGAGAGCAAACGGCGCATCGTGGGCGATTGTACGACGGGCGGCGCCAAGGGCTGGTTAGGTCGCCGCCGCAGGTCCGTCCCTGTACCCTGACACGATGGTCATCACGCGCGAACAGCTCATCTCCACCTTCGAAACTGCGGGCGCGCCCCTCTGGGTGGTCGGGGGTTCATTGCGCGACGAACTGCTCGGGCGCGCGGGCCACGACGAGGATTTCGCGACGGTCGCCGCCCCGGACGACATCGAGCGCATCGCCCAGTCGACCGGCGCGAAGACCACGGCGATTGGCAAGCGCTGGGGCACCATCGGCGTGCTCGCGGACGGCCGCTGGAGCGAAATCACCACCTTCCGCGGCGACGCCTACACGAACGGTTCGCGCTGGCCCGAAGTCACCTTCGCCGACAACCTCGAAGACGACCTCTCGCGGCGCGATTTCACGGTCAACGCGTTCGCCCGGCCGGCTGCCGGGGGAGAAGTGGTCGACCTGTTCGGTGGCCGCGCAGACCTCGATGCGGGCATCATCCGTGCGGTCGGCGACCCGGCCACCCGCTTCCGGGAGGACCCGTTGCGCATCCTCCGGGGGCTGCGATTCGCGAGCCAGCTCGACTTCGTGGTCGAACCGGCGACCTTCGCGGGCATGGCGGAGACGGCGGACCTGCTCCTCACGCTCTCGCAGGAGCGGATCACGGCCGAATTCGGAAAGCTCCTCGTTGGCCTGGCGCCTGGGCGAGCGTTGAACCTCGCGCGCGAGTGTGGCGCGCTCCACGCCATCCTCCCCGAACTCGACGGCATGCCCGGCTGTGACCAGAACCACTGGCACAAGTTCGATGTCTGGGGGCACACGGTCGCGACCGTCGAGGCGATGGATATCGCGGGGGTCGATGCGGCGACGGCCTCCCGACGGCGCTGGACGGCGCTCCTCCACGATGTCGGCAAACCGGCCGTGCGCCACGTGAAGACGAATGGCGAGTGGGGCTTCTATCGTCACGAAACCGTCGGCGCGGAGCTGGCCGAACCGCTGCTCCAGCGGCTCAAGCTCGGCCACCAGGAGACGAAGGAGATCGTGCATCTCGTTCGCCGCCACATGGACCGCCCGGCCCCGGCAGAGGCGCGCGCTGTTCGGCGGTTCCTGAAGAAGGCCGACCTCGATGGCACGAATCTCTGGCGCGACCTGCTCGCGCTGAAGCGAGCCGACAACGCCAGCCACACCTACGTCGATGACGAGTACCACGACGCCCTCGAAGCTGCCTGCGCGGCCATCGAGGCGAACGATGCCGAGCGGCTGCGCGCCGAGAGTCCGCTTTCGGGGAACGACCTCATCGCGCTGACCGGGCGCAAGCCCGGGCCCTGGATCAAGCCGCTCAAGGAGCAGCTAAGCAACATGGTGCTCGATGGCGACATCGAACCGGGCGACCGGGAGGCCGCGATCCGGGTGCTGCGCGGCCTTACTCCGGAGGATTAACCTCGGAAGTCATTTCATCGAACAGACCGCGCTCTTCCAGGAAGGCGGCTTCGTGCAGCAGGCGGCGAAGGGCGAGAATCACGCGTTCGAAGAGCACCGTGCCGTAGACGATCGACTCCAGGAGTTCACTCGTGCCGCCCGGACCAGTCTCGCCCCCGGGCCGTTGCAGCGCGGGCATATTCTGCATCTCCCAGGCCGTCAGTCCGCGCATCGCTTCGAGATACGGCTTGAAGGCGAGGGCCGGCGCGCCTGGCGCAATCTGCTTGCGAATCGACACGAGTGAATCGACCAGGACGCCACGGGCAGTCCCTTCGGCACGAGCGATGAGCCCTTCGCTGGCGAGGAAGCGGTCCACATCGGCGGCGGCGGCGTGGCGCGCCGCGTCCTGCTTCGCGGGCACGCGACCCTCCTCGCCGAGGGAATCCACCACTTCGCCGACGAGGTCCTCGATCGGCACATCCTGGGCGTCGAGCGCGCCGGCGATGCGGCCGATGGTCGCGAGGCTGAGCCCGCCGGTCTCGCGGAGGACGCGGATCAGCGCGAGGCGGCGAAGGTGGGACTCGCCGTAGCTCGCCTGGTTCGGGCCAGTGGCAAGGCCCGGCGGCAGCAGCCGTTCGCGCTGATAGAATTTGATGGTTGCGAGCGGCACGCCGCTCTGGCTGCTGAGGTCTGAGATTTTCACGTGTTGACAGGATAGTCCATCTATCCGATAGTGTCACTATCCGTTATCGAAGGAGCTGACATGCTCGCCATCGATGCCCAGGCCGTGCAGAAGCAGTACGGCAGTTTCAGCGCCCTCGCCGGGGTCGACCTGGCCGTGAACGAAGGCGAAATCTTCTCCATGCTCGGCCCGAACGGCGCCGGCAAGACCACTCTCGTCGAAATCTGCGAGGGGTTTCGCCAGCGTAACGGCGGCGAGGTCCGCATCCTCGGGACGGACCCGGCGAACGGCGACGCCCACTGGCGCGCGCGCATCGGCGTCGTCCTCCAATCGACCAGCGTCTTCGACGAACTCACGGTGGAGGAGGTCATCGACCATTTCGCCTCCTTCTACCCGGCGCCACTCGCGACCGGCCGCGTGATAGGCATGGTGGGCATGGAGGAGAAGCGGAAAGCGCGATGCGGCAAGCTCAGCGGCGGCCAAAAGCGGCGCGTGGACCTCGCCATCGGCATCGCCGGCGACCCGGAGCTCATCTTCCTCGACGAACCCACGACCGGGCTCGATCCGCAGGCCCGCCGCCAGGTCTGGGATGTGGTGCGCGAGTTCGCATCGCTCAAGAAGACGGTCCTCCTGACCACTCACTACCTCGAAGAGGCGGAGGCGCTGGCCGAACGCGTCGGCGTCATCATCGCCGGCAAGATGGTCGAAATTGGGCCACCATCGACCCTCGGCGGCCGCGAGAATCGTCCCGCGATGGTCAGTTTCCGGCGCTCGGGCCCGCTCGCGGAGGCGCCGCTGCCAGAGGGACTCGGCCCGCACGACGTCGACGAGCACGGACTCGTGACGGTCACCACTCCGAACCCGACGGAGCTCGTGGGCATGCTTTCGGCCTGGGCGAAGCAATTCGGCGCGCCGGAACTGCCGGCACTTGGGATTCGCCGCCCAACCCTCGAGGAGATCTACCTCGAGATGATCGAACGGCGCGGGCCGGCCGCGAAAGGAATCGCATCATGACTGCCATCTCCACGAGCCCGGCCGCCCCGCCCGCCACCTCCCTGCCCTCGTTCACCAGCTATGCCCGTCGCTGCACGGTCATCGAACTGAAGACCTTCGTCCGCAACCCCCAGCAGATGTTCTTCACGTTCTCCCTGCCGGTGATGCTCCTGGTGCTGTTCGCGACCGTCTTCGGCAACGAGGACCTCGGCGGCCCTCCCAACGAGACGCAGGTGAAGTTCGCGCAGTACTTTCTGCCGGGCATCATCGCCTCCGGGATCGCGAGCACGACCTTTATGAATGTTGCCTCGGCGGTCTCGCTGAGCCAGCACGAGGGGCTGCTGAAACGGCTTTCGGGGACGCCGCTGCCGCGCTCAGCCTTCTTCACGGGCAAGCTGGTCGCCGCGGCCATCACGACCGTCATCCAGACCACGATCATGCTCGTCATCGGCGTGGCCTTCTACGATTCGCAGCTCCCGGCGGACGCGGGGCGCTGGGCCGTGTTCGGCGTGATGCTGATCGGCGGCGCGGCGACCGGCTGCCTGCTCGGGCTCGCCTATACGCGCCTCATCCCGAATGCGAACGCGGCGCCGGCGGTCATCCAGCCGCCGTTCCTCATCCTCCAGTTCATCTCGGGCGTGTACTTCCGCTACAGCGAAATCCCGTCCGGGCTGCAGGCGTTCGCCTCGATCTTCCCGCTGCGCTGGATCGCACAGGGCCTCCGCTATGCGTTCCTGCCGGACTGGCTGGTGGAAGACGAATACGGGACGACGACGGCTGGCTGGGAGTGGGCGGTGGCGATGGTGCTCGGCTGGCTGGTGGTGTCGTTTGTGCTGGCGAAGCTGTTTTTCCGCTGGGACCGGACGGAGTAGTGACGTGTAGGGCGAATTTGACGGCATATCCAGGGCGGTAGGCACGATCCCTTGGTCGGTCGCGTTACTGAACGAGTTTGACCGGCAGAGAGACGATCCGGGGGCTACGGCCGGATGGTGCTAGACCGGGGCAAGGCATGGCGGCTCCGCAGAGAGTTTGTCAGTAACGCGACCGCCTTAGGGAGCGTGCCCAAGCTTGTCCCGGCACGATGCCCTCCATTGCGGTACGGCTCGCTCAACCGCCAACAATAGCCAGCAAAACCAAGGCAGCAGCAGCCTCGGCGAACTGCCACAAACCGCCCCCGGTGGCTCGCATCACCGTTCGCACCCACAGGACAAGGAGAACGACATGGCTACCGTAAACCGCAGAATGACCGCCCAGCTCGAGGGGGACTTCGTCGTCTTCCTCATCGGCATGCGCGTCAACCGCCCGTGGAAGTTGCGCACCTGGCTGCCCATCTTCTTCGCGATGCCGCGCATGCTTGCGGAACTGAAGAAGAAGCCGGAGATGGGGCTGCTCCACTACGAACTGAAAATCGCGAACCCGCTCTCGCCGATGGTGGTGCAGTACTGGCGCTCCTTCGAACAGCTCGAAGACTACGCGCGAAACAGAGATGCGACCCACTTCCCGGCCTGGGTGAAGTTCAATAAGAACGTCGGTTCGAACGGCGATATCGGTATCTGGCACGAGAGCTACCTAGTGCGCGCGGGCGAGTACGAGTGCGTTTACAACAACGTACCCGCTCGCGGCCTGGCGAAGGCGGGCACGGCAATCCCGGCGACCGGCCACCACCAGTCGGCGGGCGAGCGTCTCGGCCACGAATCCGCGCCCGGCTACCCGACAGATGCACCAGTTGCGGATTCGGCCCTGTAAACGGAGTGGCGAGCCGTTCCACCGCGTACGGCGGCTACGATCGGACCGCCTCCCGGGGATGCGGCGAACCGGCGCCCTTCGGCAGGCGGCGCAGGAGCACGCGGCGGGCGATTGCCGGCTTCATGAGCGTCGGC
>JBBSKE010000145.1:0-8352 GCA_038256595.1 Tepidiformales bacterium
GCTGGTTTTCACCCTGGTCCACTTCGACCCTGGCAGCATCATCCCGTTCTTCGTCATCGGGATGGTGATGGCGTACTTGTTCCACTCGCGAGGCTCGCTCTGGGATAGCATCCTGTTCCATCTATTGTTCAATGGGACGAGCTTTCTGCTGCTGGTAAGTACTCGGGGGTAGCCGGGCGCGGTCCGATCTGTTGGGCTGCGGGCGGAGAATTCGGTGGCGCGTCGGCCGACCCCGGGCTGGCGCCTCGGGGCTCGTTGGTCCGTGGCAAGGCTCAGGAGCGGCGTTCGAGGACCCAGGAGCCAAGGTTGCGCAGGACGTCCTTCGCCTCGGTGTCGGGGATGCCCTCGATCGCGGTGTTGGCGCGGCGGACGTATTCGCGCGCCATTTCGAACGAGCGCTCGATACTCTCACTTGTGCGAACCGCTTCGAGGGCCGCCTGCAGCAGCTGGTCGCGGTTCTCTTCGGCGAGCACGAAGGTCCGCAGCGGGTTCTCTTTCGGGCTGCTTTCGAGATAGAAGAGCGCGGGCAATGTGAGCGTACCTTCGAGCAGATCGCTGCCGGCGGGCTTGCCCAGTTCGGCCTCGTCGCCGATGAAGTCGAGGATGTCGTCGACGATCTGGAAGGCCATGCCGAGGCAGTGTCCATAGGTGCGGAAGGCGTCGATGGTGCGCTCGTCGCAGCCGGCCAGGGTTGCGCCGCCCTCCGTTGCATTCGTCACGAGGGCCGCCGTCTTGCCGCTGATACGCGCGAGGTAGTGCTGGATATCGCGGCCAACATCGAAGGCGGCAGCGTCCTGGTCGAGTTCGCCGCTGGTCATCTTCATGAGGGCGAGGGCGAAGAGACGCGTCACCGGGAGGCTGCCCGTGCGCGTCACCATCTCGGCGGCGTTCGCGAACATGTAGTCGCCGAGGAGCACGGTGATGGCGTTGTCGAAGATGAAGTTCGTGGTCGGGCGGCCGCGGCGGCTGGCGGCGCCATCGACCACATCGTCGTGGACGAGGCTCGCGGTGTGAAGCAATTCGATCGCCGCGCCAAGTGGCACGAGGCGATTCAGGTCGTAGTCGCCGAAGGTGCCGCTGAGCAGCACGAGCGCCGGCCGGAGCCGCTTGCCGCGCGCCTGCAGGGCGTGGTCGAGCATGCGCTTGAGCGGCGGGATCTCCACCTGCTTCGTCGATTCGAGCAGGTCCTCGACGAGGATGAGGTCTTCCGCCACGGGCCCGTAGAGCTTCCTGGTGTCCGGGTTCATGCCGGTGTCCCCTCCGCCACCCGAACGCCAAACAGGCGGCAGGCATTCTCGGTCGTGGCGTTTGCGATGTGCGAGATTGATGTTCCTCGGATGGCGGCGATAGCTTCGGCGGCGAATCGAACGTTGGCCGGCTCGTTCCGCTTGCCGCGCTGGTGCTGCGGCGGCAGGTACGGGCTATCGGTCTCGATGACGAGCGATTCGAGCGGCAGGCCGACCGCGATGGCGTGCGCATCCGCGTTCTTTGGGTAAGTCACGACGCACGCCAGCGAAACGACAAATCCGAGGTCCACATAGCGCCGAGCCTGTTCAATTGTCCCACCAAAGCAGTGCATCACTCCGACCGGCCGGCCGAGCGCCGGGAGTGGAGAAGCGGATGCGTAGGCTGCGAGATGATCGTAAATCGCATCCTCCGCACTGCGCGTATGCAGGCACACGGGCTTCGCCGTTCGCACCGCAATCCCCAGCTGGGCGTCCAGAACCTCGCGCTGTACGTCGTGCGGCGAGTGGTCGCGGTAGAAGTCGAGGCCGATTTCGCCAATCGCGATGACCTCCGGGAGCGACGCTTGCGATTCGAGTTCGAGCAGGATTGCCGGCGTCACATCCTTCGCGTCGTGCGGGTGGATGCCGACTGCGGGGAAGGCGATGGCATGCTTTTCGGCGAGGCGGAGGGCCTGGATGTTCGACTCAGGGTCGTAGCCACAGAGCGCCATGCCCACCACGCCAGCGGCCACGGCACGCTCGAACGCGAGGTCGGCGTCCTTCGCGAAGGCCGGGTCCTGGAGGTGCGCGTGGGTGTCGAACAGGTCCATCAGACCGTTGCCTCCGGCAGCGGATCGAGCTTCGTGTAGAGCGGGGCCGGCTCGGCAAGCTGCGTCCCGGCGGTGATCGGCCGGAACTGCCAGCCAGCGGTTACGACCGTGCCCTCCTGCCCGAGGAGGCCGTGCAGCTTTTCGGTCGAGAACGGGAGAATCGGGTTCAGCAGCACCTTGAGGCCGTTGACGACCGATATCGCGGTCGCCAGCGTCTCGGCGGCGTGGGCCATGTCCGTCTTGACGGCTTTCCACGGTGCGCGCTCGTCGAGGTAGCGGTTCGCCATCTGCCCGACCTTGAACGCCTCCTGCGAGGCGTTGCGCAGGCGAACCCCGGCGTATTCAGCGCCCACCGTGTCGAATGCCTTCTCGACTTCCGCGAGGATCGCCGCGCTTTCGGGCGCGAGATCGCCGTGCTCGGGGACAGCGCCACCGAAATTGCGGTGAATCATCGAAATCACGCGATTCGCGAGGTTGCCCCAGGTCGCAATCAGGATGTCGTTGTTCGAACGAATCAGTTCCTCTTCCTTGAACTCGGAATCGCTCGTCTCGGGGAGAATCTGGGAGATGTAGAAGCGCACGGTGTCCGGGTCGTAGACATCGAGCAGGTTCAGCACCCAGGTGCCAGTACCGCGCGATTTACTCTGCTTCTGGCCGGCGGAGAAGTTGACGTACTGGTTCGCGGGCACGTCGTAGGGCAGGTTCATGTCCTCGTGGCCCATGAGCATCGCCGGCCAGATAATCGTGTGGAACGGGATATTGTCTTTGCCGATGAAGTAGTAGGACTTCGAATTGTCGCCCTGCCAGAACTTCTTCCAGGCCTCTGGGTCGCCCTGTTCCTGTGCCCACTGCCGCGTAGCCGAGAAGTAACCAATGACTGCATCGAACCAGACGTAGATGCGCTTCGAATCGAAACCTTCGACCGGGATGGGAACGCCCCAGCTGATGTCGCGGGTGATCGCGCGGTCCGGGAGGCCTTCGTTCAGCGTGCCAAGCGTGGTGTTCTGGACGTTCTTGCGCCAGTGGTTCTGCTTCGATACCCAATCCGTGAGCGGCTGCTGCATCTGCGAGAGGCGGAAAAAGAAGTGCTCGGATTCGCGCAAAACAGGCGTCGCGCCAGTCATCCGGCTCTTCGGGTTAATTAGTTCGATGGCGTCGAGTTGTGACCCGCAATTGTCGCACTGGTCGCCGCGCGCTTCGGTGTAGCCACATTTGGGACAGGTGCCATCGACATAGCGGTCCGGGAGGAAGCGTTCGGCCTGTGGGTCATAGAGCTGGTCCTGCGTCTTCTTGTAGAGCAGGTCTTTTTCGAGCAGGCGGAGGAAGATCTCCTGGGTGGCCTGGTAGTGATTCTCGGTGAGGGTCGTGGTGTAGCAATCGAACTGGATGCCGAGGCGTTCCCAGGTCTCGAGGATCTTCGCGTGGTAGCGCTCGACAATTTCGCGCGGCTCGACGCCTTCGCGCTCGGCGGTCACCGTGATCGGCGTCCCGTGGCAATCGGAACCGGAGACCATGGCGACTTCGTGGCCGGCGAGGCGGTGATAGCGGGCGAATATGTCGGCCGGGAGGTACGCGCCGCCAATCTGCCCAACGTGAAGCAGGTAATTAGCGTACGGCCAGGCCACGCACACGTGGATACGATCAGCCAAAAGAACGACCCCGGGAGCTTTAAAGTGTATTCGTCAGGGTAGCATAAAGAGTTCGTGCGGGACGAACGGCAGGCGGTTCGCGGCTGCTGCGGCGCTACTCCGGGGCATCATCGGAACCGGCCCAGCAGGCGTAGGCGACGGCGCGCGCGACCCCAAAGCGGCGCACGGCCTCGGCGGCAGCGCCACTGCGATGGGCACCCGCACGCTGCATCTCCTCCATGTAGGCGCGAACCTCGGCGAGGCCCGCCTCCTCGTGCTCTGCGGGCGGGATGTGGACGACAACCGTGAACTCGCCGCGTGTGTCTTCGAACTGCTGCGCGAGTTCCGATGCACGGCCACGCACGACCTCTTCGTGTAGCTTCGTGAGTTCGCGGCAGACGACCACGAGCGGGTCCGCGAACGCCTCGGCGACCGACCGCAGCGAATCAGCCACTCGCCCTGGGGATTCGAGGAAGACGGCGGTTTCGATGCCTGCGAGCGGCAGTTTTTCGAGCATGGCGAGGCGCTTGCTCACCTGCCGCGGGAGGAAGCCGAGGAAGGCGACTGCGCCCGGTCCCGCGCCCGAAACCGAAAGCGCGGCCGCGAGCGCAGATGGCCCGGGTACCGCGACTACCGTGATGCCCTCGTCCAGTGCAGCCGCGACCAGCCGGCTGCCGGGGTCGGCGATACCGGGCGTGCCCGCGTCGCTGATGACCGCTACCACGCCTGCCCTCGCAGCGTAGAGCAGTTGCCGCTTGCGCCCTTCGAAATTGTGCTCGGTGAGGCTGACCATCGGGGTCGAGGTGCCCGCCAGTGGGGGCAGCTTGCGGCTCGTGCGCGTGTCTTCGGCGGCGACGAGGCTGGCCGAGGCGAGCACGTGGCTCGCGCGCGGCGAAAGGTCACCGAGGTTGCCAATCGGCGTGGCCACGATGTAGAGCCCGGGGCGAAGTGGCTGGTCGGCGGTGTCTTTCGGCATATGGGGGGTCCGATTCTTGCAAGATTCGAGAAGGTTCGCTCGCTCAAATCTACCATTGAGGGGGCGATGGAATCGGCGGCAATCGACCGTTCGTGGTCTAGGGGTGCGCCCTGTGCTGGAACGTGCCTGGCACGCACTCCTTAACAGTCACGCTTCTGTTGGTTCAATGCTGGTTTGTGGAGTTGTGGTTAGATGGAACTGGCGTGGCCCTGTGCGCGTCTTGATGCCTATGAACACACGACTTTCTGCATTCGAACGAACGATTCCCGCGATGGTCGCGGCGCTCCTCCTGCTGGCGGCGGGTTGGGCGGCGCTCTCGTCGCCTTCGCGGGCGAGCGCATGCTACATTGCCCAGCCGGATCCGATGGCCGTGCTCGAACTATCAGGCGTGGCGGTCGTCGCACAGGTCGAATCAGTGACCGAACTCGAGCTGCGACTGCTCCCCCAGGCCTACCTCAAGGGCCCTGCGAACTCCGAGCCGATCGTGTTCACGCGGGAGAAATCGGGTTCGACGTGCGATGCGGCGTTCGAAGCTGGCCAACGAGTGCTGCTGTTTATTCCAGGCGACCGAAGTGGCTGGCCAATGTTGAATCAGGTATTTCCGCTGATCGACGGATACGCGACCTGGGCAGACGGGCGCATCGGCACCGAATCGGACGTGATTTCGGAGATTCGCACCTTCACCGGCCAGTACGCCGTCCCCGCGACTGGTGACGAGCAGGGCGCGACGCTCGACTGGCAGAAGGTCGTGCTCCCGGTCGGCCTGGCAACGCTGGGCATCTTCGCGGTGAGCCTGGTGTTCATGCGGATGTGGCACAAGATCGACCCGAGCTGAGGGGCTCTTGGCTGTTGGCCGTTGGTAAGTCCTTCCGAACGAAGCTTTTGAACGAATCGTGACACGTCGGATTCGAGATGCTGCGATGGATGTGGAATAATCGCGCGGATGCGGATTTTGCTGGCTCTCGTGGCGATTCTTGCGGTGGCTACGATGGTACCGGCAGTTGCAGTGGCGCAGGACGGGCCACCTTCGCCGATCCGGCTCTCCGAGTTCATTTCGGACCCGGAAGAGAGCGGCAACGACGGCGCTTTCGAGTGGGTCGAACTGGCGAATGTTTCAGATGGCGAAGTGACACTCTCGGGCTGGGGAATCGCCGATGCAAAGCTTGCGGACGCCATACCGGCAGTGACTATTCCCGCCGGTGGCTTCGTCGTCATCGCGGGGAAGTCAGCGGTGTTCGAGGCGAGCGTCACGGTCGTTTGGCTCGAAGATGGGCTCATTGGCGGCGGCTTGAACAATGGCGAGGATGTCATCCGCCTGGTCGACGACACCGGCACCGAAGTGGACCGCGTCGAATACGGCAGCGGGACCCTGATCGTGCCGCCCGGGGCAGGCTTTTCGATGGTTCGAAAAGATGACGGCGGCTGGCGGCTCTCGGTCCTGCCTTCGCCCGGAGCGCCTAACGCCCCGCCGCGCGATGCTGAGATAGAGCAGCGCTTCCCGATCCCGGTAGAATTCCAGGCGGGCGAACAATCGACCAGCCGCATCGCCTGGTACGTGCTCGGTGCAGCCGCCTTATGCGGACTCGCCGGCGGAGTGACGCTGCTCCAGCGATTGATGAAGAGGAAGTCCCACCGTGCCGCCTGAACGCTTGCAAAAAATCCTTTCGAACGCGGGTATTGCATCACGCCGCGAAGCCGAGGAGTGGATCCTCGAAGGGCGAATCATGGTGAATGGCCAGCCCGCCACCGAACTGGGCGCGCGTGCCGACCTCGAAACCGACGAAGTGCTCGTCGATGGCGTGCCCATCGATCGCAGCAAGTACCGCTACTTCATGCTCAACAAGCCGACCGGCGTCCTCACCTCCGCGAGCGACGACCGTGGCCGCGCGACCGTCGTGGACCTCGTGCCGATTGGCGACATCGTCCTCCACCCGGTCGGCCGCCTGGACCTCGATAGCGAGGGCCTCATCCTGCTCACGAACGATGGCCACCTGACGGACCTCCTGACACATCCGCGCAACCAGGTGGACAAGGAGTACCTCGTCGGCCTCGACGCGCCGATTTCGAAGACGGACATTGAACGGCTGGCGCGCGGCGTGGAGAGCAAGGGCGAACGCCTCCAGGCTTCGGGCGTGATCATGGTCGCGCCACCAGAAAAGGATCGCGAGACTTCCGAGGACGTCGGCGCCTGGATCATGATCACCCTGCGCGAAGGAAAGAATCGCGAGATCCGGCGGATGATGGAGATCCTCGGGCGGCAGGTGCTCCTCCTGCGCCGCGTTCGAGTGGCCTCGCTGGTGCTCGGTTCGCTCGGTTCGGGGTCGTTCCGCGAACTCGAAGAGGCCGAGGTCTCCGGCGTCTACCGAAGCGCGATGTCGGCTGCCCGGCGGGCCGCGCAGGTCGAAGATGCGCTCCTCGCCGCCGAATTGCGAGAATCGCAGCAGAAGCCGCGCATGGCGCCTGCCGGTCCGCCGAAGGGTGGCGGCCAGCCGGGCGGCACGTTCGCCGCGCGACCACCGCAGGGCAAACCCGCGCCGCGTGGCAATCGCGTCGCCGGCCGCTCGCCGGGAAGCAAGGGGCCGCGCGCGAAGCCAGGTCCCGGCAGCCCTGGGGGCCGACCCGGCGGACGCCCGGGCGGTCCGCGTCCCGGTGCGCCTCGTGCAGGCGGCCCGCGACCCGCGGCACCGGGTCCGGCCAGCGAACGCAGTGAGCGTCCTGAACGCAGCGAGCGTCCCGAACGGCCGCCTCGCGCAGAAGGTGCGGCCCCCGGCGGCCCGACCAAGAATCGTGCCGATCGCCGCTCAGGTCCGGGCCCTGGCGGAGGCTCAACGCCTCCCGGCAAGGGGCCGAATCGCGGGTTCCAGGGCCCCGGCAATGGTGGCGGCGGCAACAATAGTGGCCGCCGTCCGCCACCTCCGCGCCAGTCGCAGGGGCGCTAAGCCGCAGTTCGCACTACCATCGCCCGAGCATGGATAACCGAGCACTCCCTTCGCCAATCGCCATCGATGGCCCGGCCGCGTCCGGTAAGTCGAGTGTCGGGCGGGCACTCGCGGCCGACCCCGGCTACCGCTTTCTCGATACCGGCCTCATGTACCGCGCCTTCGCCCTCGCGGCCCTCCGCGCGCGGGTTGCCGCCGATGACCTCGACGCCTGCGAGCGACTCGCCAAAACCCTCGACCTCCGCGTGGTTGCAACGAGCGTGACGCGCATCTTTCTCGGCGACGACGACGTCACGGCGTTGCTCACGACGCCCGAAGTCGAAGCCGCAGTCTCGCATTACAGCAAAGTGCCCGCCGTGCGCACGGCCCTCGTCGCCCATCAGCGGCGAATCGCAGCGGATGGCCCGGTCGTGCTCGCGGGGCGAGATATCGGCACCGTCGTGCTGCCAGACGCGCCGCTCAAGTTCTATCTCGATGCTGGCGAAGAAGCGCGAGCGTACCGCCGGGGCCTCGAAGCGCGGGGCACTGAAGCCGCCCGCCAGAACCTCGCCGAACGCGACCGGATCGACAGCACTCGGACGGTCAGCCCACTCACGGCCGCCGCCGACGCGATTCGGATTGACACCACCGCCCTGGACCTCGAGACGGTCATCGCCCTCGTGAGGGAGAACATCCTGTGCGCGAACGACTAAGCACCTTCGTCGCCAACCTTCGCGGCCGCGCCGTGGAGCGCCTGAAGACTTCCGGCGTGCC
>JBBSKE010000146.1:0-8329 GCA_038256595.1 Tepidiformales bacterium
AATCGCCGTTTCGAACGCCGGCGGGCTCGGTTCGCTGCCTTGCGCGATGCTTTCACCCGCCCAGGCGCTCACGGAGGCCACACTGATCCGCGATTCAACCGCGGGGCGGCCGTTCAACCTCAACTTCTTCTGCCACATCCTGCCGGAGTCAGATGCCCCTCGCGATGCTGCATGGCGCGCGAAACTGGCGCCCTACTACTCCGAATTTGGCATCGATCCCGCCAGTATCGCCGGTGGTTCGAGCCGCGCGCCGTTCGACGATGCACTCTGCGAGGTGGTCGAGGCAGTCCGTCCGGCGGTGGTCAGCTTCCACTTCGGCATGCCCGCGCGGGAGTTGCTTGAGCGCGTGAAAGCGACCGGTGCGAAGGTCATCTCCTCCGCGACCACGGTCCACGAGGCCCGCTGGCTGGAGGCGAACGGCTGCGATGCGATTATCGCCCAGGGTGTCGAAGCTGGCGGCCATCGCGGCATGTTTCTCGCGCCCGAGAGTTCCCAGCAGGTGGGGACGATGGCCCTCCTGCCGCAGGTCTTCGATGGGGTGAGTGTCCCGGTCATCGCCGCTGGAGGCATCGGTGACGCGCGAGGTATCGCGGCGGCGTTCTTGCTTGGCGCCTCGGCGGTGCAACTCGGCACCGCCTACCTGCGCTGCCCCGAATCGACCATCAGCGCGGTCCATCGCGCGGCGCTCGAATCAGCTGGCGACGGCGATACCGCGCTGACGAACCTCTTCACCGGCCGTCCCGCGCGCGGCATCATGAATCGCCTGATGCGCGACATCGGCCCGATGAGCGTTGCCGCGCCCGAGTTTCCACTCGCGTCCGGCGCCGTCGCACCCCTTCGTGCGGCGGCCGAGGCTGCCGGGTCCGGCGACTTTTCGCCGCTCTGGGCGGGCCAGGCGGTCGCGCTCGCGCGAGACCTCCCCGCCGCCGAAGTCACCCGCAACCTTGTGGCCGAGGCGCTCGCGCTGCTCGAAGAGTAGCAATTCGACCCAACGAAAAGGACGCCACTCTCGCGGCGTCCTCCGAAGTGCTCGCCCGATATCTGCGCGCGGCCTACCAGGGGCGGCGCCACTTCTTCCAGTTGAACGGCTCGATGCCTTCCTCGGTGATCTGCCAGATGCTCGCCTCGGGCTTGCCGTCGATGATGTCGATGAAGCCGATCGTGCCCATCTGCGTGTCGAGGTTGCGCGGATAGGTCGGCGAACCCGGGTTCACGCAGAGCGTCTTGCCGAAGACATCGATCGCCTCGACGTGTGTGTCGCCGTAGATGAGGACATCGAGGTCCGTCGTGCCGAAGTAGCGCATCATCGCCCGTTCGAGCGTGAGGTGCGGCGGGTACTCCGGGATCGGCACGTCGTGCGTGAGCCCGAACTTCAGGCCGCCGAGTTCGATGACCCACGACTCCTGCATGCGATGGTGGTCCGGCTGTACCGGCCGCCCGCCGCTGCCATCCTCGCCGTTCCCGCGCGCTGCCCAGGTCGGTGCAATCTCGTGGAGCTGGTCGATGACGAACAGTTCGTGGATATCGCCGGCGTGGAGGATGGCATCGACCCCGCGGAAGGCGTCGAAGACCTGGGGCCAGAGCTCCGGCCGGGATTCGGGAATGTGAGTGTCGGAAATCAGCCCAATGCGCATGCAGCCACAATACATGGGCGGCCGCTAATCCGCCCGTCCTTTTTCGGATGCGAACTACGGCAGCGCGAGTGGTAGCGCCTCCCCGGGCGGCAGATCGACATCGAAGATGTTCAGGGTCATCGAAACCATGCTGTAGTAGCCGACGGTGCCGATGATGTCGACCAGCCCCTTCAGTCCGAAGGTCTCGACCGCCCGCGCGTAGGTGGCGTCGGAGAGCCGGTTCGTCGCAAAGTGCTCGGTCACGATGTCGTAGCAGACCTGAAGGTCGTCGCGCTCCAGGACGGGCACCTCGCCGGTGCGAATCGCCTCGATGACCGCCTCCGGGAGCCCGGCGTCACGCGCGAGACGAGCGTGAGCCCAGAATTCGAACTGCGCGGTCCATTTCTTGCCGGTCAGGATGATGGCCAGTTCCGAGACATCGCGCGGCAGGTCAGTGCCGAAACGAACGTGTGCGCCGAGGAGCTGGGCGTGCGTGGCGAGCTTCGGGCTATTGAGCCACGCCTCGAACGGGCCGCGCATGCCGCCGCGCGGGCCGTTTCGGATGGCATTGGCCACCTCAAGCTGCTCGGGAGTGAGCGCGTCGAAATCGATAGGAGCGAGTCGTGCCATGGTGGCCTCCGGGTGTGGGGATTGGTGTGGCGCAGCTTGGCCGAGATTCGACCGGTTCGCAAGCCAGCGTAAGTCGCATCTCGATGTACCGTACTACGATGCATCGAGATACGGCGTAGCAAAAAGACCAGACACCCACGACGAAGTTTGCTGCGGTCATCACCGTCGTTGGGTCACGTGGTACGCATGCCCTTGGGCGAGCACGCTTCTGTTCGGACATAACCGGACGTCGTTGCTACAAGTACAATTTCTCGTTGACTCGCGTACCTCCCAGCCATAGCATTGCCCGAGCAAAGACCATCGCGGGGGGCCATGCCGAAGTTCATTTTTGTTACCGGCGGCGTTGTTTCTTCAGTCGGTAAAGGTATCACCACCGCCAGCCTTGGGCGGATCCTGAAATCCCGCGGCATCTCTGTCACCATTCAGAAGCTCGACCCCTACCTCAATGTCGACCCCGGCACCATGTCGCCGTACCAGCACGGCGAGGTCTTCGTGACCAACGACGGCGCCGAAACGGACCTCGACCTCGGCCACTACGAGCGCTTCATCGACGAAGACCTGACGGCCCAGTCCTCAGTCACCTCCGGCCAGATCTACTCTGCCGTGCTTGAGCGCGAACGCCGCGGCGACTACCTCGGGGGCACTATCCAGGCGGTCCCGCACCTCACGAACGAGATTAAGTCGCGCATTCGCGGTCTCGCCGAATCCTCGCGTGCCGATGTCGTCATCTGCGAAGTCGGGGGCACCGTCGGCGACATCGAGGGCGAGTCCTTCCTCGAAGCGATTCGCCAGATTCGCCGCGAAGAGCCGCGCGAGAACCGCCTATCGGTTCACGTCACCTTCCTCCCCTATATCGGCGCGACCCGCGAACTCAAGACGAAGCCGACCCAGCACTCTGTGACGATGCTGCGCGCCAAGGGCATCCAGCCGGACGTGATTATCGCCCGCTCGGACCACCCGGTGCCGCGCGACATCTGCGACAAAATCGCCCTCTTTTGCGACGTCGATCCCCAGGCCGTCATCCCAATGGAGACCGCCGACTCGATCTACGACGTTCCGCTGCTGCTCGAAGAACGCGGCCTCGGCGACTATGTGATCCAGCGCTTTGGCCTCCGGGGCAGCCGCGACCTCGCCGATTGGCGCGCGATGGTCGACCGCCTCAAGAACCCTGCCGATAGCATTGAAGTGGCCATCGTCGGCAAGTATGTCGAACTCCACGACGCCTACATGTCGGTCAAGGAGTCCCTCGCCCACGCCGGCATCCACAACAACGCCGAGGTCGCGATTCGCTGGGTCCACTCCGAGGACCTCGAGACGAAGCCAGTGGAGGCGATGCTGAGCGGCGTCAAGGGCATCATCGTGCCCGGCGGCTTCGGCGAACGCGGCTGGGAAGGCAAGATTGTCGCCGCCAACTATGCGCGCGTGAACAACATTCCCTATCTCGGCCTGTGCCTCGGCATGCAGGTGATGGTCACCGAGTTCGCCCGCAACGTCTGCAACATGCCCGGCGCGAACACCACCGAAATCGACCCCGAGACCGAGTACCCCGTCATTAGCCTGCTCGATGAGCAACAGGGCGTGCAGGCCAAGGGCGGCACGATGCGCCTCGGCAGCTATCCCTGCCGCATCGCCCCGGGGACCCTCGCCGCGCGCGCTTTCGGGACGGACATGGTCACCGAGCGCCACCGCCACCGCTGGGAGTTCAACAACTTCTACCGCGGCAAGCTCGAAGCGTCGGGCCTGCTCGTCAGCGGCGCTTCGCCGGACGGCGCACTCGTCGAGATCACCGAGATCGCGAACCACCCGTTCATGATTGGCTCGCAGTTCCACCCGGAGCTCCAGAGCCGCCCGAATCGCCCGCATCCGTTCTTCCGCGAATTCGTCGCCGCTGCAATGACTTACGCCGACGGCGTGAATTCGCTCGAGCCGATCCCGCTGATCACGGGTTAATCCGGCATCGTCTGTTTGCTCGCGCGAGCTGGCTCAAGCGTTGCGAATTCATGCCATGCGGTCACCCCGGGGTACGCTGGGAGGGATGGATTTTCTCTCCTGGATGGGCCTCGCGGGCGCCCTCTTGCTCGCCATGGCTCTCTCTTCGGCCTACGTTCGCGACCTCCCAATCACCACTGCGGCCATTTATCTCGCCTTCGGACTCGTCCTCGGCCCGGCCGTGCTCGGTCTCGTGGAAATCGATTTCATCGCCCACAAGTCACTGCTGGAGCACCTGACTGAGGTCGCGGTCATCGTTTCGCTCTTCGTAGGCGGGCTGAAGCTGCGCTTGCCGTTGCGCAATGCCGCCTGGGTGGCCGCGTATCGCCTCGCGGGCCCGGTCATGGTGGCTTCCATCGCCGGGGTTGCCTGCCTGGCGCACTTTGCACTCGGGTTCGAATGGCCGTATGCGCTGCTGCTCGGCGCGGTGCTCGCTCCGACCGACCCGGTGCTCGCGAGCGAGGTCTCCGTCAACGACGCCGCCGACCACGACCACATGCGCTACGGGCTTTCCGGCGAGGCAGGGTTCAACGATGGCGCGGCGTTCCCGTTCGTGGTCTTCGCCTTGCTCTGGGCCGAATACGACGGGCTCGGCAGCTGGGCAGGCGAATGGGCGCTGACCCGTTTGCTCTGGGCCATCCCGGCCGGTCTTTTGCTCGGCTACGTCCTCGGCAAAGGCGTCGGGCGGCTGGCGATCTGGCTGCGGAGCCGCCAGCAAGATTCCGACGCGCCGAACGACTTCCTCGCCCTCGCTCTCATCGCGCTCGCCTACTTCGGTGCCGAGACGATCGGCGCCTGGGGGTTCCTGGCTGCCTTCGCCGCTGGTCTCGGCTTCCGGCATGCGGAGATCGGCGTCGTCCGTGAGGCACCACTCACCGGTCAGCCGGCAGGCGAGGTTCGGCCCGGCGATCCCACTCCCCACCCGCCAGCGGAGCATATTGCCGGGAGCGGCAGCCAGGAGGACGAGCCGGGGCACCCCGCGAGGGCAGCCGGCGTCGTCGTGTCCGAAATCATCTCCTTCGGCAATACCGCCGAGCGCCTGTTCGAAGTATTGATGGTGGTCGTGCTCGGCATCGCGCTCGCGACCTACTGGGACTGGCGGGCGGTTCCGCTCGCGCTGGCGCTCTTCTTCCTGATTCGACCGGCGGCCACGATTGTCTTCCTTGCGGGCACGCCTGCTACCCGGCTGCAGCGGCTGATGATGGCCTGGTTCGGAATTCGTGGCATCGGCAGCCTCTACTATCTCGCATATGCGCTGAACCACGGATTATCCGAACGCGTCTCCGACACTGTGAGCATCACCATATCGGTGGTCGCGCTGAGCATTCTGCTGCACGGCATCTCCAGCCAGCCAATTCTCGATCGCTACGAACGTGCAATATCGCGCGCGAAGGAGTGAGTCAGGGCTGACCCTCTCCAAATGCCTCTCGCACCATCTCCATTCGTTGAGTGCCGTCCCAGATTTCGGCCCAATGTTCGATATACGTCCAGTCGACTTGACTCCATTCCAGAAGCTTATCGATATCACGTAAATCCCGTTGTCGATTGGCGATGAGTTTGAGGACGATCAAGTCTTCAACCATAGCCACCGCGAGCCCAGCAGTCGAATCTACTGCGCGCTGTATCACTCCTACTTGTTAGTCGGTCTTCGCCGTTTGAATGTCGACTGTAAAGGTCTTTTTTTGTCGTTGGCCAGTCTCAGGTAATCTGGTACGGACGAAGTCTGGTCATCGTCTTGATTGCGCAGAATATGCAAACTGGCTTCCTACAGTTCGAACTTCAGACTCAGGATTTGTCTCGATCAGGAAACACGCAAAGGTCGAAGTCGAGAGTCGCGCGATACTCAGAGTGAAAGTTGACGGCATAGCCGCCGATGAGGGCGTGCAGCAGCCCCACTTTCGTCAGCAGCGAGCCCAGCAACTTAATGGATGTAGAGTCCGAGACGTCGCGCTCGCTCATAAAGCTCCTCTGGGTACGGTTCTTCGAAATATGGGGCGATGTTCTCTTCGGAGCGCTCAGATACGATTTCTGCGCGCTCGTCCCAGGTTTGCCGAACCACCACTCGCGCAGATCGGCGTCGCACTCCGAGTTGAACTTCGCCAGCCGCCGGAAGTAGTCCCGGTCGCGCTCGGAAACGGTGCCAGTGAACTCGGTCATCGCCATCGAGTATAACGCATGCCCGGGCGCCGCTGGGCCGTGAGTCCGGCAGCGCGCGCCCTCCGGTTGACCCTGTATTCTGTCCCCATGAGCAGCCGCCTTCCCGATTTCCAGAACCTCACGCCCGCCGATATCGCCACCGCCTGCGAGGCCGCGATCGCCGCCTGCGATGCTTCTCTCGCGGCGATTGTGGCCATTCCCGCGGACCAGCGAACCTACGCAAACACCCTCCTCGCGATCGAAGAGGCAGAGGAGCCGGTGGCGGTCGCGAGCGGCTCCTGGGCGTTCATGGCCTATGTCGCCACCGATGACGTGCTGCGCGAGACCGCCCGCGAGTGGGACGAGCGCCTCGACAAGTACATGGTCGGGCTCGGGTTCAACGAAGACATCTACCGCGCCGTCCGCGAATTCGCCGCGACGTCCGAGGCAGCGACACTCACCGGCGAGGATGCCCGCCTGCTCGAACGCACGCTGCGCGACTACCGCCGCAACGGCTTCGAACAGCCCGTCGAGGTACGCGAGAAGATGCGCGCGCTCTTCGACCAGCTCGTCGAGCATGGCAACCAGTTCCGGCAGGCGATCGACGACTGGGACGACGGCATCGAGGTCACCCGCGAGGACCTCGATGGCCTCCCGGAGTCGTTCATCAACGGCCTGCGGCGCGTCGATTCGCTCTATCGCGTGTCGCTGGACTACCCGGAGCTGCAGCCGTTCATGGCCAACGCCCGCTCGGCACGCTGGCGGCGCGAGCTGTTCGAGAAGGACCAGCGCAAGGGCGGCCAGGAGAACGTGGCCCGCCTGGAGCGGGCAATCGCGGTTCGTACCGAGATCGCGCAGCTGCTGGGGTACGAATCATGGGCCGACTACGCCATCGAACCGCGCATGGCGAAGCGCCGCGAGACAGTGGCAGCGTTCATCGAGGACCTGCGCGATAAGGTGGCGGTCAAGGCCGCGGCCGATATGGCGCTCCTCGCCGACGCCAACGAGGCTGCGCTCGGCACCCGCGAGGTCAACATCTGGGACTGGCGATTCGCACATAACGAGCTGATGCGCACGAAGTTCGCGGTCAATGACTTTGAAGTCGCGAAGTACTTCCCGCTCGATGCCTGCCTCGATGGGCTGTTCGACGTCACGCAGACCCTGCTCGGGCTGCGGTTCCAGGCGGTCCCGGAGGCGCCCACGTGGCACCCGGACGTGCGCGCCTTCGATATCACCGAAGCCAGCGGCGGCGAGCCCTTCGCCCGCTTCTACATGGACCTCTTCCCGCGGCCGAATAAGTTCGGCCACGCGGCCGCCTTCACGCTCCTCCGCGGGCGGGCGCTCGCCGATGGCACCTACCAGCAACCGGCGAGCGCGATTGTGGCGAATTTCACGAAGCCGACCGCGGATCAGCCCTCGCTCCTCCGCCACTCGGAGGTGATTGTCCTCTTTCACGAGTTCGGCCACGTCCTGCACCAGACGATCACGCGGGCCCAGCGCGCGCGCTTCGCCGGCAGCGCCACCGAGCGGGACTTCGTCGAGGCGCCTTCGCAGATGCTCGAACACTGGTGCTGGGAGCCGTCGGTGCTGCGCGGTTTCGCCCGCCACTTCGAGACTGGCGAGCCGCTGCCGGAGGACCTCCTCGCGAGCATGGTGGCCGCGAAGAACGCGAGTTCCGGGATTACGACGCTCCGCCAGATGTTCTTCGCGACCCTCGACCTGGCCTACCATTCGCCCGGCTTCGATGGCGACACGACCGCGACTCTCGCGAAGGTCTACGATGTCTCCGGCTTTCCGATGCCCGAGGGCACCTACTTCCAGGCCGGTTTCGGGCATCTCTTCGGCTACGACGCGGGCTACTACGGCTACATGTGGTCCCACGTCTTCGGCGACGATATGTACACGAAGTTCGAGGAATCGGGCCCGATGGACCCCATCGTCGGTGGCTTCTATCGTCGCAC
>JBBSKE010000147.1:0-8258 GCA_038256595.1 Tepidiformales bacterium
GAATAGCCGGAGTCTGGCGGAACGGGGGCCTACGAGCGAGAGATCAGGCGTTGCGATCGACGAGGTAGTCGGCTATCGCCTGGAAGTCGGCGCGCACTTCCGCGCTGAGATTGAGCGAATCGAGGAGCGATTCTGCTTCGTTGGCGTGGCGCGTGGCCTCTTCGCGCACGAGTTCGCCGGCGCCGACGCCGTTTAGCGCCGAGACGACCCGCTCGATGCCTTCCGGGGTCACCACGGCTGCGGCGTACGCCTCGGCGATCTCGAAGCGCGCCTCCCGGTCCTGCAAGCCGAGGATAATCGGCAGCGACTTCTTCTTGCGGGCGATGTCGTTCGTGTTCGATTTGCCGGTGACGCTGGGGTCGCCCCAGATACCGAGGTAGTCGTCCTGCGCCTGGAATGCGAGGCCCACCTGCTCGCCCCAGCGCCCAAGGATCGAGGCTCGCTCGGCGTCCACACCGGCGAGGAGCGCGCCAATTTCGAGTGGAGCGCCCATCAGCGCGCCCGTCTTGCCGGCGACCATCTCGATGTACTCGGCGGTGCTGACGTCGTCGCGCTCTTCGAAGGCGAGGTCGCGATACTGGCCTTCGACCATGCGTTCGATGGCAACGTTCAGCACCGAGAGCGCCAGCATCCGCCGCTCGACCGGGCCGGGGCCATCGCTGAGCGAGCGAATCGCGCGGGTGTAGAGGTAGTCGCCGGCGTTGATCGCCTGGGCCTCGCCGATGCGCGCCCAGAGCGTCGGGCGGCCGTGGCGTTCGGCGTCGTGGTCCTGCACTTCGTCGTGGACGAGGGAGAAGTTGTGGACCAGTTCGACGGCGACCGCGCCGGGCATTGCGTCGACGTCGGAGCCCCCCATGGCGCGCGCGGCGAAGAGGCTGAGGAGCGGCCGGATGCGCTTGCCCGAGTGGTCCGCGGGCGCCCCGGATTCGTCCTCCCAACCCATCACGTAGCGGGAATAGGCGGCGAGACGTGAGTCACCCGTGCCGGTGGCGGCGCGAAGGGCGGCCTCGAGGGCGGGGAGCGGCGCGGTCAGCCGTTTCAGTGCGTCGTTCGTCATTGCGCGAATTCTACGCGGGAGTGGCGACGGACGCAGCGGGCCGATGCACTTCCAGCACTTCGCGGACGCGCTGGGCGATGCCCCGAGCGTCGAGCGAATAGAGGTCGCGCATGGTCTTCTGGGGGCCGTGATCGACGATCGCGTCGGGCATCGCGATGATCGCGAGCATCGAGTTCGCGAGGCCCGCGTCGGCGAGTGCTTCGAGCACGCCTTCGCCGAACCCGCCAGCGCGCACGTTCTCTTCGGCTGTGACGATGCCGCCGGTGCTGCGAGCGAGCGCGGCAATGAGCGCCGTATCGAGCGGCTTCGCGAAGCGGGCATTGACGACCGTCGCCTGGATGCCCGAGTCGGCGAGCATCTCAGCCGCGCCGAGGCATTCGCTGACGGTTGTGCCAAAGCCGATAAGGGTGATGTCGTCACCTTCGCGCAAGACTTCGGCCTTGCCCACCGGGATCGCCTTCATCGGCTGGTCAGTCGGCGCGCCCGGGCCAGCACCGCGCGGGAAGCGCAGCGCGAAGGGGCCGTCGTGGTTGACGCCGGTGAAGAGCAGGTCGCGAAGTTCGGTCTCGTCCTTCGGGGCGGCGACCACCATGTTCGGCAGGCAGCGGAGGTAGCTGATGTCGATGAAACCCTGGTGGGTCTTGCCGTCGTCGCCGACGAAGCCCGCGCGGTCCATCGCGAAGACGACGGGGAGATTCTGGACGACCACATCGTGGACGATCGAGTCGAAGCCGCGCTGGAGGAAGGTCGAGTAGATCGCGGTGATCGGCCGGATGCCCTGGGTCGCAAGGCCGGCGGCGAAGGTCACGGCGTGCTGCTCGGCGATTCCGACATCGAAGACGCGGTCGGGGTGCTTCTTGTGGACGGGCGCTAGACCCGTCCCTTCGAGCATCGCCGCCGTGACGGCGACCACGCGCGGGTCCGATTCGATCAGCTCCTGGGTCGCCTGTGCGAAGACCTGGCTATAGGTCGGCGGGGCCGGTGCCGCGCCGGGCACGGCAGGCTTCTTCATCCAGTAGGTGCCGCTGTGGCTCTTGATCGGGTCGGCGGCCGCTTCGGGGATGCCGTGACCCTTCTCCGTGAGGATGTGGAGCAGGATCGGCTTGCCGCGAACCTTGCGGATGGCCGTGAGTGTCGCCTCGAGCTCGCGGATGTCGTGGCCGTCGATCGGTCCGTAGTATTCGAACCCGAACTGCTCCCAGAAGGCGGCCGGCACGAGGAGGTCGCGCATGCTGCGCTTGACGCGCTTCGCCCCGCCCCAGACCTGCTTGCCGAGCGGCAGTTGCTCGACGATGTCACCGATGTCGCGCTTGGCAGCGCGGTAGTGCGGATCGACCCGAAGCTTGTTGATGTTGCGGCTGAGGGCACCCACGTTCGGCGAAATCGACATCGCGTTGTCGTTGAGCACGACGAGCATGTCGGTGTTCACGTGACCGGCGTGGTTCATCGCTTCGAGCGCCATCCCGGCGGTGAAGGCGCCGTCGCCAATCACCGAGATCACTTCGAACGCTTCCTTCTTGATATCGCGCGCCACGGCCATCCCGACGCCAGCAGAGATCGAGGTGCCAGCGTGGCCGGCGCCGAAGCAGTCGTGCTCACTCTCGGCTCGGTCGGCAAAGCCGCTCAGGCCTTCGTACTGGCGAATCGAGGACATACGGTCCTTACGGCCGGTGAGGATCTTGTGGACGTAGACCTGGTGGCTAACATCCCAGATGATCTTGTCGCGTGGGCTTTCGTACATCCGGTGCAGCGCTATCGAAAGTTCGACCACGCCAAGGTTGGAAGCGAGATGCCCGCCGCCACCGATGCAGTCCACCGTCTCGACCAGGAACTCCCGGATCTCGGTGGCTAGGGTCTCAAGCTGTTCGTAGGTAAGGCCGCGCAGGTCGGCCGGGGAATTCACGCGATCAAGCAAACGGGTCAATTGGTCTCGTCCTCGTCTCTCTGCTCTCCATGATCACTGCAAGGCCCGCTCGTAGCAGTGTGGAGGCTTACCGGGCGGAAAGAGATCGCCGGGCCGCCCGATATGGAGTATGCGGAGGAGCGTGGATGGGTCAATGCGCACCGATCATGTCGTTGACCGGGGCCACTCGCGAAGCGCCCTGGGGCGAGGCAGGTAGAGTCAGCGTGAAGGTCGCGCCCTGGCCCTCGACGCTCGAGGCAGAGACGCTGCCGTTCATGCTGCGCATTAGCTCCTTGACGATGGCCAGTCCGAGGCCCGCGCCACCCTGGCGGCGCCCACGGCCCTTATCGACCCGGTAGAAGCGGTCGAAGATGCGCGAAAGGTCGCCCGGCGCAATTCCCGGGCCGTTGTCGACCACGTGGATCTGCGCCTTGCCGTTCGCCGTGCCCGAACGAACCTTCACGTGCGAGCCGGGCGTCGAATACTTGATGGCGTTATCGACAAGGTTGAACACGGAGCGGTAGAGCAAGTCGCTGTTCGCCGTCGCTTCGACCCCGCGAATCCCTTCGACGTCGATCGTGATCTCTTTCTTCGCTGCGACCGGGCTGAGCTGGCGAACGACCTCGTTGGCGACGGCATCCACGTCCACCGCTTCCGGCTCGGGAACTTCGCGCTCAGTGGTCGTCAGGAGCATCAGGTCGTCGGTGAGACGGGTGAGGCGCTCGGTCTGCGTCTTCACGATCTCCAGGAGTTCCTGGTACTCCTCGATGCTGATGGTCTCGTCCATCTCGGCTACTTCGATATTCGCGCGAAGGGCAGCGAGCGGCGTCCTCAGCTCATGCGAGGCGTCCTGGACGAACTGTCTCTGGTTTTCGAACGATTCTTCGATGCGCGCGATCATAAGGTCGAAGGTGTCGGCGAGCGCTTTGAGCTCGTCGTCGGGACCTTCGTGGTTGATGCGCTGGCCAAGGTTGGAGACGCCGATACTCGCGGCAACATCAGTTATGTCGCGAATTGGGCGCAGCAGCATGCCGGAGAGTATGTAGCCACCGACACCGGAGGCGATCGCCAGGCCGATGATCGCGATCAGCGAAAGGCGCTGGAGCCGCTCAAGGTTGTCGGCATAGACCGACCGCTCCCAGTCGGAAATCGTGATTTCGCGTGGGATGTTGATGGCGCGGCCCGGGCGTGCCACCTCTTCGTAGGTGACGCCGTCGATGAAGATATCGGGCTGGTTCGCCCGCGCCGTGATGTTCAGCGACACGACAAACGCGGCGCCGAACACCAGCA
Organism: Tepidiformales bacterium; assembly: GCA_038256595.1. Taxonomy (GTDB): domain Bacteria; phylum Chloroflexota; class Dehalococcoidia; order Tepidiformales; family Tepidiformaceae; genus JBBSKE01. Next base: position 4,251 of record JBBSKE010000147.1, read on the forward strand.
GCAGACTCGAGTACCAGATCGTCAGGCGGAACCGGATGGTCCGCGTCAACATTGGTGCTCGTGGCCTAGAGGACGTAGCCCTTACCGCGGATAGTCTCAATGAGTTGTTCACCGAAGCCCTCATTTAGCTTGCGGCGCAAATTGTTCATGTGCACCTTCACTGTCTGGGTAAACGGATTGGCGTGTTCGTCCCAGATGTGCTCAAGGAGCTCTTCCTGGGGCACCGCCCGCCCTTCGTTCCTGGCCAGGTAGTAAAGCAGCGCGAATTCCTTCGGCGTGAGGTGAATCTCAGTGCCATTGCGGCGCGCGCGGTTCGTGTTCGGGTCGAGTTCGAGGCCGCGAGTGTTGATCACCGGCTCGCGGAGGCTGCCCTCGCGGCGCGTGATCGCGCGGATGCGGGCGGCGAGCTCGCTGAACGCGAACGGCTTCACGAGATAGTCGTCGGCGCCGTGGTCGAGGCCTTCGATTCGCTCCCGGATGCTACTGCGGGCGGTGAGCATGATGATGCCGCCCCCGAAGCGGTCTTCCCGGAGCCGGCGGCACACTTCGACGCCATCGACGCGCGGAAGGTTCAGGTCCAGGCAGACAACGTCGTAGTTGTTGACGCCCGCCTTCTCCAGTGCCTCTGCGCCGTCGTAAGCGATGTCTACCGCATACCCCAGCTTAATGAGCCCGCGTTCGATCGCCGAGGCGATTGGCTCTTCGTCTTCAACAACAAGGATTCTCATTGCCTGACCTCCCAGTACCGTGTGCCTATTACGTTAGCCCAATTGGGTCTCAGTAAAGGTAAAGAGAGACACTATGTGTAGGTCGCTTTACCGGCAGCGGGCGGTTTGTACAGACGGACTAGTCCGCAAAGACCGTCACGTAGTACCAGAGCCGTCCCGACTTCACGACGGCGGCCCCGGCGCGGCTGAATCGCGGCTCGAGGATGTTCGCGCGGTGCCCGGGGCTGCCCATCAGGCCATCGTAGGCGGCGGTCACGGTCTTCGCCTCCGGGTAGTTGTTGCGGGCCAGGTTTTCGCCGGCGAGGCGGTAAGAAATGCCCCGTACGCCAAGTTCGGTGAAGGCGTTCTCACCAGCGGGGGAGTAATGGTCGAAGTAGCCATTTTCGATGAGGTCCTGGGCGCGGACGAGGGCGACCTCGTCGAGTTCGGCGTCGGCGGTCATCACGTCGAGGCCCTCGTTCGCCCGGGCGTCGTTCATTTTCTGGAGGAGGGCGCGACTCTTTTCGCCGTCCGAGGTGTAATCGGCCGCGTGGGTGAGCCCGGCTGGCAGTTGCGCCACCGGGTCGGCGGCTTCCACAGCTGCGCGGGGTGCGGGTGCCGGCTCGGTGGAAGCGTCCACCGGATCGTCACTTTCCGTCTCGACGACGGCTTCCAGCGGCGCTACGGCCGGTTCCGGTGAGGAATTCGTGACAATTGTTGGAGAAGCGTTAGCGGCGACACCGACCTCTGCCGATGTTTCGAAGGATGGACGCAGCGCGGTCGCACCGGCCGCATGCAGCGCTACCGCCCCGAACGACGCAACGGCGCCTATGGCCAGCAGTGTCGGGAAGAGTGAAAAGCGCTTCATGCCCTTTGATTTCGACACGCCACGGCCATCTGCGAATCAGGGAAATACCCGGATTTCTGCTTGCAGGGAGGCGTGCTATGGAACCGCAAATCGCCGCTGGCCAACCGAATGGGTTGCCGCCGCTCGTTGGCAGCCGCCTCGTAGTTGTTTCGAATGGTCTCGAACGCGCCTACGACCGTGCTCGCCTGCTCGATAGCCTTGGCTACCGCGTCGCCGCCTGCGGGGACCCGGCCGGCGCACCCGGGTTCGTCGCCGAACTCTCGCCCGACAGCATCGTGGTCGATCTTGCGCGCGAAATTGGCGCTCCCGACGAGGTGGTCAGCACCCTGCGCGTGGTCAGCCAGGTGCCCGTCATTGTGGTAGGCTGCACCGGCTCGCTCGCAGAGATGACGCGCTGCTTCGATGCCGGCGCGGACGACTATGCCCGCCCGAACGCGAACACCGAGGAGATCGACCTCCGCCTTCGTGCCCTCTTCCGGCGGATCAAGCAGATGGCCCCTGCCAGCGTCGAGACGACGGAGACGGTCTACCAGATCGGCGACCTTGAGATCGATATCGCCAGCCAGGTGGTGCGCAAGCGCGGCCAGGTGGTCGCCCTTTCGCCGACCGAGTTTCGCCTGCTGGTCACGCTGGCCGAACGGCGTGGCAGCGTTATCCCGGCGCGGGCATTGATCGCGCGGGTCTGGGGCAACCAGTACTCCGGCGAGACGCACTACCTGCGGCTCTACGTGCGCTACCTGCGCCAGAAGCTTGAAGACGACCCACGCCACCCGACCTATATCGTGAACCGCTGGGGCGCGGGTTACGCGCTCGAAGAGCCCGCCCGCGCCGCCTGATTTCGCACCGCAAAATAGTGGCTCTGAGTGACCCTTGGCATGTCTAGTATCTTTAGGATACTATTCTCGCCATGGTTCAACAGGGTTCCCTCCGACGCTTGTCGCCCACCTCCATCGCCGCTCGCGCAGGCATTCACTACGCCTGGGTGATGGTCGGCGTCACCTTCCTGCTGATGCTCTCGGGCGCCGGCATCCGGTCGGCACCGGGGGTGCTGATCAAGCCGCTCGAAGCCGACTTTGGCTGGAGCCGGGGCGACCTCTCGCTGGCCATCTCCCTCTCGATTCTCACGCTCGGCCTCGCCGGTCCGGTCTCCGGGAAGCTCATCCAGCGCTACGGGCTGCGCGCTTCGGTCCTCGGATTCATGGCGCTCGGCTGCATCGGAATTATTCTCTCGACCACCATCCAGCACCTCTGGCAGATGCACCTCTACTGGGGCATCCTCGTCGGCTTCGGGTCCGGCGGCGTGTCGATTGTGCTTTCGGCGGCGGTCGCGAACACCTGGTTCGAATCGCGTCGCGGGCTGGTCACGGGCATCCTCGGTGGGGCATCGAGCGCGGGCCAGTTCATCTTCCTGCAGCTCCTCCTGAAGGTGGAACAGCGCTGGGACTGGCAGGCGGCGGTGGTCCTGCTCTCCGTCGTCTCGACTGCCATCGTCCTGCCGCTCACGATCCTCCTGTTGCGAAGCAAGCCTGGCGATGTCGGGTTGACGCCCTACCGCGCGAAGGGCGACCCGGCGCCAGTTGCGAACGCGCATGACGAGCGCATCACGCCACTCAAAGAGGCGCTGCGCACGAAGGACTTCTGGCTGCTGGCGCTCAGCTTCGGCATTTGCGGATTCACGACCATCGGCCTTGTGGGCACGCACTTCATTCCGCACGCAACCGAGCACGGGTTCACCGAGTCCCAGGCGGCCGGGATCCTGAGCATAATGGGCCTCATGAACATCGTCGGGACCATCACTTCGGGCCTGCTTACCGACCGCTACGACCCGCGCAAGCTGCTCATGATCTATTACACACTGCGCGCGGCCTCGCTGCTGGTCCTCCCGCTGATTACGACGCTGCCCCTGATGACGATGTTCGCCGTCGTCTTCGGGCTCGACTTCATCGCGACCGTGCCGCCAACCGTGATGCTGACCGCAAATCGTTTCGGGCGTCGCTCGGTCCCGTCGATCTACGGCTGGATTACGTTTTCGCACATGGCCGGCGGAGCGCTGGCAGCCGCGTTGGCCGGGTGGATACATGACTTCGCCGGCGACTACACGATTCCGATCTACCTCTCCGGGTTCTTCGGGTTGGTGGCCGGCGCGCTCGCCTGGCGGGTGAGCACCTGGAGGGGGACGGTGGTCCCGGTCGCACCGCCGCCGACGCCGACGGGTGTGGGGTACTAAATCGCTGGCCATGGTGGCCGAATAAGAATTGGGCTCCGACAGCGAGTCATAGGTGCCATTTGTCACTGGGACGCGCTCCCTTAGGCGGTCGCGCTTCTTCGAGGGGTGCCGTGTGGCCGCTCCTTGCGACCTGCATACCCGAGGAAGCGCGACTGCCGTACGGAGCGCGTTCCTGTCTGTCGCTGCACCAGGATGACCACCGGAAC
>JBBSKE010000148.1:0-8256 GCA_038256595.1 Tepidiformales bacterium
ACTCTAGATCCCCGCGGGCAGATCCCCACTGGCGAGCACTGCTGCTGCCAGTTCCCTCTCCTTGCGTGGTGGGCTTTCGAGTTCCATCAGCATCTGAAGCGGTGCCGGGTACTTGCCCGTGAAGCAGGCGTTGCACAGCTTCGCTTCTGTCTGATTGGTCGATTCGATAAGGCCTTCGAGGCTCAGGAACCCGAGCGAATCCGCGCCGATGTGCTGGCGAATCTCTTCGATGGACATGTTCGCCGCGATTAGTTCCGCCGGGGTGGCCATATCGACGCCGAAATAGCAGGGGTCCGTGATGGGCGGCGTTGCGAAGCGCATGTGCACTTCCTTGGCGCCTGCGTTTCGGAGGAGGCGCACAACCGGGGGTGTGGTCGTGCCGCGAACGATGCTGTCGTCCACAACCACCACGCGTTTGCCCTCCAGGACCTCTCGCAGGGCGTTGAACTTGAGTCGTACGCCGGCCTCGCGGATGCGCTGGTCAGGCTGGATGAACGTGCGGCCGACGTAGCGGTTTTTGACGAGACCCTCGCGATACGGCAGGCCGGAAGCCTGTGCGTAGCCGATGGCCGCAGGGATCGCAGAGTCCGGGACGCCGATAACGAGGTCCGCCTCGACGGGATGTTCGGCGGCGAGGAGTGCGCCCATTCGCTCCCGGGCCGAATAAACCAAACGGCCCGATATTTCCGAGTCGGGCCGAGCGAAATAGGTGTATTCGAAGGTGCAGAGAGCGCGTTTGGGAGGCGTCGGGGCGGGGTGGTAGCTCTCCACCCCTTCGGCACAGATCTTGATGACCTCGCCCGGCTCCACTTCGCGCTCCATGGAGATGCCGAGATGTTCGAGGGCACAGGATTCCGAAGCGACGACCCAGCCCTTGCCGAGCTTGCCGATGCACAGGGGGCGTACGCCCATGGCATCGCGAACGGCGAACAGGGTGTCAGGGGTCATGATGACGAGGCTGTAGGCGCCCTTCACGCGGCGCATCACATAGTGGAAGCGCTCTTCCCAGTTCGCACCGGGAGCGATCGAGAGCAGGTGGGCGACGACTTCCGAGTCGGCGGTCGAATCGCAGTGAATCCCCATCGCGGCGAGGTCATCGCGGATGACATCGGCGTTGGTGATGTTGCCATTGTGGGCCAGGGCAATCGGGAAGCCGCCATCGCGGTCTCGCACGATGATCGGCTGGGCGTTGCATTCCAGCGAGCCACCAGCGGTGCTGTAGCGGGTGTGTCCGATCGCGATGTGACCGCGCAGATAGGCGAGGTCCTCCTCGTCGAATACCTGTGAAACAAGCCCCATACCGGTGCGAATTTCTATGTTGCCCGAACCGTCGCTCGTCGCAATCCCGGCACTTTCCTGGCCGCGATGTTGCAGGGCGTAGAGCCCATAGAAGGTTAGCCGGGCAACGTCTTCACCAGGGGCATATACCCCAAAGACGCCGCAGGCCTCGCGCGGGTTGTCGTCCTGTTCCGGTATCACTCGGGGGTCATCCCTCCACTAGGCGGGCGATGCGGACCTTTCAACTGTAACAGCGTTCACAACCCGTTAGCAAAGCCGTTAGCCGCTTATTTTTTGGGAGCGGCTATGACGGTCTGTCCGCCCATGTATGGCTGGAGTGCTTCGGGTATCGCGATACTGCCGTCCTCTAACTGGTAATTTTCCATAACGGCGATGACCGTCCGCGGCAGGGCCAGCCCCGAAGCGTTGAGCATGTGCGGGTGACGGGGCGAGGCATCGGCGGCCGGCTTGTAGCGAATGTTCGCCCGCCGCGCCTGGAAATCGAGGCAGTTCGAGGCCGAACTCACTTCGAGCCACTCGTGCTGCCCAGGCGCCCAGATTTCGAGGTCGTAGGTCTTCGTAGCATTGAAGCCGAGGTCGCCAGTGCAGAGTTCGACGACGCGATAGGGCAGCCCGAGGATCTCCGGGATGCTGCGGGCGCGCTGGAGCAGAAATTCGAGTTCGGCGGTGCTCTGCTCGGGTTCGCAATAGACGAACATCTCGACCTTTTCGAACTGGTGCCCGCGCTTGATGCCGCGCACGTCACGCCCGGCGCTCATCTTCTCCCGCCGGAAGCAGGGCGTGTGACCGACGAAGCGCAGGGGCAGCTGGCCCACCGGGATAATCTCATCGCGGTAGATGTTCACGAAGGCCACCTCGGCCGTCGGGATCATCCAGTAGACTTCCTCGGCGTCGTGGTAGAGGTTGTCGCGGAACTTCGGAAGCTGTCCCGAGGCCCAGAGCGACGCCTCGTTAATCATGTTCGGGAGGTAGTGCTCGACAAAGCCAGCATCGCCGTGTTCGTTCAGCATGAAGTCGATGAGCGCGCGCTGGAGCCGGGCCATCGCCCCACGCAACAAGTAGAAGCGCGAGCCGGACATCTTCGCGCCGCGTTCAAGGTCGATTCCCTGGACGATTTCGCCGAGCTCCCAGTGTGGCCGCGGCGCGAAGCTGAACTGCGGCAGTTCGCCAAAGGTTTCGCGGACCACGTTCGAATGCTCGTCCGGGCCGCGCGGCACCGATGGATCGACAATGTTCGGCACTTCCATGAGGCCCGTGTTGAGCTCCGTCTCGACTGCCCGCAGCTTCCGTTCGAGGTTCTCGATCTCTTCGCCGACGAGCCGCATCTCCGCGATCCGGGTCTCGCGTTCGGACTGCTCTTTCGATTGGCCGATCGCCTTGCTCACGGTGTTGCGCTTGCCGCGCAGCCGTTCGACCTCGACGAGGAGGTGGCGGCGGTCCTCATCGAGCTGGATGATCCGGTCGATGGGCGCGCTGGTGTTGCGAAGGAGGATGTCGCGCTTCACGCGTTCCGCGTTCTCGCGGATGAAGAGGGGGCTCAGCAAGGGCTATTCCTTGGCCGCAGCGGCGGCGATGGCGCGGATGGCGAGCAGCCGGACGTCTTCCGCGACAGGCACCACGTTACCATCGGGCGCGGTCAGGGCGAAGGCGCCGGCCATCTCCTCGCGCGTGACCCAGCGGTGGCTGCCGCCGGGAATGGGCTGGTCGAAGTCCACCTCCGGGCCGGTTGGTCGCGTGAAGTAGACGTGGTCGATGTGGTGGTGGAACGGCTGGCCCGGCGCCCGGATCTCTTCGACCAGGATGACCTCCGGCGGCGGCAGCACGAGCGGCCCGCCGGCTTCCGCGAGCCGCAACAGGCCCGGAGGCGGAATCACTTCGACCGCGAGCCCGGACTCTTCCTCGGCCTCGCGGCAGGCAGCCTCGACCGGGTCCTCGTTCGGCTCGCAGTGGCCACCGGGCGGCAGCCACATCCCGAGCTTGCGATGCCAGAGCAGCAGAGTCCGCTCCCGCGCGACGACGTAGGCGGTGGCCGTGAAGTGCCGCTCGCTCGGGATTTCGCGGCCGGTGGATTCGTCGGGCACTTAGTCCTTCACGGTCCGGTGGGGCGGGAAGAGGATGACCTCGCGGATCGAATTCTGGCCCGTGAGCACGAGAATCAGGCGGTCGATGCCCATCCCGAAGCCGCCGGTGGGCGGCATCCCGTGTTCTAGCGCGAAGAGAAAGTCGTCATCGACGAGCTCGACGTTGTCGTCGCCCTGTTCCTGGAGCCGCAACTGCTCGTCGAAACGGGCGCGCTGTTCCATCGGGTCGTTCAACTCCGAGTAGGCGTTCCCGAGTTCGAACCCGCCGAGGAAGCACTCGAAGCGCTCCACCAGCCTCGGGTTCTCGGGCTTGCGCTTCGCCAGCGGCGAAAGCTCAACCGGGTAATCCAGCAGGAACGTCGGCTGGATGAGATTCGGCTCCACATAATGCGACATCGCGTCGTCGCAGAGCTTGCCGTAGCCGGAGGTCGGCGCCACCTGCAGCCCGCGCGACACGAGCTCCCGGTAGAGCGATTCGCGGTCAGCAAAAACCTCCAGGTCCGGGCCGCCATACTCGCGCAGGGCGTCGTGGAAGGTGAGCCGCCGCCACGGTGGGGCGAGGTCGATCTGGTGCTCGCGGAAGGTGACTTCGGTCGTGCCAAGCACTTCGAGGGCGACGCTGCTGACCATCTCCTCGACCATCCGCGCCACTTCGAGGTAGTCCACGTAGGCTTCGTAGGTCTCGATCATCGTGAACTCCGGGTTGTGCTTGAAGCTCATCCCTTCGTTGCGGAAATTACGGCCAATTTCGTAGACCTTGTCGAAGCCACCGATGACCAGCCGCTTGAGGTGCAGTTCGAGGCTGATGCGCAGGACGCGCTCTTCGTCGATGGCGTTGAAGTGCGTCGTGAACGGCCGGGCCGCCGCGCCACTCTCAGATTCGTGCAGAATCGGCGTCTCGACCTCGAGGAAGCCGCGGCTATCGAGAAATCGCCGGATTGCGGCGATCGCCTTCGAGCGAATCGTGAAGGTGCGCCGCGTCTCTTCGTTCGACATGAGGTCGAGGTAGCGGCGGCGCTGGCGGAGTTCGGCATCGTGCAGGCCGTGATACTTCTCCGGCGGGGCGTGGAGCGCCTTCGTGAGCATCGTCCAGGAGGTCGCGCCGACGGTTGGCTGGCCGGTGCGAGTGCGCATCGGGGTGCCGTGGACGCCGATGAAGTCGCCCAGGTCGATGAGCTTCAGATTTTCGAAATTGGCAAGCGAATTCTGCCGCGCGAGCACCTGCACGCGTCCGGAGCCGTCCTGGAGGTCGATGAAGGTGGCCTTGCCCATCTCGCGGCGAGCGACCACGCGCCCGGCGATATCGACTTCCAGGCCCGCGACTTCGCTGGCGCCTTCGGGCAGACCTTCGACGAGGGCGTTTATCTCGGTCGCGGTGTGCGTGCGTGCGGTGCGGGCCGGGTAGGGGTCCACGCCAGTGGCGCGCAGCTGCTCCAGCTTCGAAATGCGCTGCGCGGTCAGTTCGTCCACGTTCGTCTCCAGTGCGGCCGCCCGGCTGGAGGCGAATCCGCCCGGCGACGCGTGTTTAGTCGATCTTGAGCACTTTGATCTTGATGACGCCACGCGGAACGTTCACGTCCACCTGGTCGCCTGCCTGTTTCCCGAGGAGCGCCATGCCAACCGGCGACTCGTTCGAGATCTTGCCCTTCGGCGGGTCGGCCTCGGGCGCGCCGACGATGTGGTATTTCACCGATTTGCCGTTCTGTTCGACTTCGATTCGGCTTCCCACCATGATTCGTCCGGAGGCGGAGACGGTGGCTTCGTCGATCAGGACGGCGCGCCGGAGAATGTCCTGCTTCTCGGAGATTCGGCCCTCGAGCATGGATTGTTCGGCCTTCGCGTCGTCGTATTCGGCGTCGTTCTGGCTCGTGCCCATCTCCTGGGCGTCATGAATGCGCTGCGCAATTTCGCCGCGTTGGGCGACAAGCGATTCAAGCTCTTCTTCGAGCTTTTCCTTGCCTTCACGCGTGAGTGGAACGGTTTTGTTTGCCATGTCGTACCCTATCGTTCGTGCGGTACAAAAAAACCGACGCCCGGTGGCATCAGTCGCGCCAAGTATATCGAGGCGCGCGCTAAGGCGGCAATGACGCGAAAACAGGGGATGGTATGACCGTGCAGCGAGGTGACGAGCCGGAGGGTTCGCGCCGGGCAACCGATGGCCTGGACTGGGGGCGTTCCAGTTCCGAGCCGCCAGCGCAGGTGCAACCACCTGCGGCGCCTGCCGTGGCCGATGCTGGCCGCCCGTCTGGCCCGGTGCGTCCGAATGTCTATGGCTCGACCACGCAGCAGGCAGCGGCTGCGCCCGCCCCGGCGGTGGTCCCCGCACGCAAGGGTTTCGGTACCGGTGCGGTGCTCGGCATCGCCGGCGCCTCGGCGATCCTCGCAGGGCTCGTCGGTGGAGGACTGGTAGCCTTCCTCGCGAACGACGGCGACCCCACGCTCGCTGCCAGCGACTCGGCCGCGAACACCCAGCGCGTGACCATCGAGGAAACCAGCGCCGTCGCCGAAGCAGCGCTCAAGACACGCCCCTCGGTCGTTCGCATCGAAAGCACGATCACGGACCCGGGCGGCAACGAGCAGGACATCGGCAGCGGCGTCGTCCTGGACAACGAAGGCCACATTCTCACGAACGCCCACGTCGTCCTCAATACGGACACGCTCAAAGTGGTGCTCCCGAACGGCGAAGAGCGCATCGCCATCCTGCTCGGTCACGACTACCCGTTTACGGACCTCGCCGTACTGCAGATTGGCCCCGGCGGCCTCACCCCGATAGATGTCGGCGACTCCGAGAGCCTCGGCCTCGGCCAGACGGTACTCGCGATAGGTAACCCGCTCGCCCAGTTCGATGGCAGCGTCACCGTCGGCGTCATCAGCGGCCTCGACCGCGTGCGAACCATCGACGAGGTTCGCTCCGAGGACTACATCCAGACTGACGCCGCCGTGAACAGCGGGAACAGCGGCGGCGCGCTCGTGAACCTGCAGGGGCAATTCATCGGGATGCCGACCGCGGTCGTGCGCGAGTCCAACGGCGGCACGCCGGTGCAGGGCATCGCCTTTGCCCTGCCTTCGAACCGCGTCATCGATATTGCCCGTCAGATCATCGATGGCGGCGGCTCCATCGTTCGCCCCAGCCTCGAAGTCCAGCACGTCGACCTGAGTGACGGCGTGCTCGCCCAGATACCCCGGCTTTCCGTCCGCGAAGGGGCGATCGTCACGAGCATCGTGCCCGGCGGAGTGGGTGCGACGGCCGGAATCCAGGCAGGCGACGTCGTCACCGCCATCGACGGCGCCGCGATTGACCGGGATACTCCGCTCTTGAACGCGCTCATGGCACTCACCCCGGGACAAACTGTCAAAGTTGTCCTCAACCGGCAGGGCCAGATAATCGAGGCCAACGTTCGCCTCGGAACACGATGAAGGGAGCGCGACGCGCATGAACCGCCGACCCCAACCCGGCGGCCTCACCTTCGGCCTGCGGGGAACGAACACGGTCTATGGCAATGGCGGGAGCTCCAACCTGGGGCGGCCTATAGCGCTCGGCGTCATCCTCCTGACGATCGCGGTCCTCGCATTCTTCCTTTTCGGGCGCGTTTGCGGCGGCGAAAGCTGCGGCGACGACCCCTACTGCGCCACCTCCCGCGATATCGCCGTCCCCGATGGCTACGAACTCGTGACCCAGGTCTTCGAGGTAAATCTCGAGTCCCCGGATATCAAGGACCCGCCGCCCGGCGCAGACACGGTCCAGATCCGGTTCCCGATGGAGAAGAGTGGCGCCGACACTCGCAATCTCAGCTTCTACCGCTACGTCGAGGAGACGAAGGCATGGGAGCCGCTGGCCGCCGCCCAGCTCAACCCGGAAGGTACCTTCGTATCCGGCGTGTTCAGCGAGACTCCGCCGGTGGTGGCCGTTTTGCGGCGACTCTCGGCGGCGGGTCATGTCGTCGCCTATATCGAACATAACGATGTCCTGCACCCGGAGGCCGTCAACCAGATAACGGTCCTCCACACGAACGACTTCCGGCCCGGCACCGACGGCGCCATCGAGGGTGAACTCTCGACCGTCCTCCCCGCCGGGAACTACGCCTTCTATCCGATGATCTCCGCCAGTGGTGCGACGAAGGGCGACCTGGAGGTCGTGCGCACGCTGCTGGCGGACCCGGAACTGCGGTCGAAGCACGTCGCCGAAATCGTCAAGAAGGTCAATGAACTCAATCTCCAGGGCATTGACATCTCCTACATGGACCTCACGGCGGACCAGCGGACCGTCTTCACGCTCTTCATCGCGGAACTCGGCCAGGCGCTCCACGGGCAGGGCAAGAAGCTCAGCGTGAGCCTCCCCGCGCCGATAAAAACAGGCGACCGGATCGATGAGGGCGCCTACGACTGGGCCGAAATCGCGAAAGATGCCGACATTCTGAAGATGGCGCCGTACCGCGACCAGGGGACCTACAGGCTCGTCATGCCCGAGATTATCGAGGCGCTCATCGGCCGTGTAGACCCGGCCAAGCTCGTCCTGACGGTCACGCCCTACGCGACCGAGAAATCTCCCGACGGTCTCAGCCGTCTTTCGCTGACGACAGCGATGGCGATCGCCGGCAAGCTCAAGTTCGACACCACGGACGGCCAGCCGCTGGTCACGAGCAACGTGGTCAATGTGGTGGGAACGAATATCGACGCCAACGAGAATCTGCGCGGCTTGCAGTGGGCGCCGGAAGTTGCGACGGTATACTTCACCTATAAGCTCAATGGGAACCGAACGATCTGGATCGAGAATTTCTACAGCGTCGGGTTCAAATTGGAGTACATCTCGCAGTACAAACTTGGAGGCGTCGCGATTGAAGACGCCAGTGAAGATATCTACCTCGGCAACATCTGG
>JBBSKE010000149.1:0-8251 GCA_038256595.1 Tepidiformales bacterium
CGACCGAGGTGCTGGTCCGGCAGGAACAGGATCTTCTGACCCTGGGTGAAGGCCCACTCCATCGCGCGCTTGGCGTTGCTGCTCGTGCAGATGGTCCCGCCGTGCCGGCCGGTGAAGCCCTTGATGGCGGCGGAGGAGTTCATGTAGCTGACCGGGACGACGGTGTCCGCGACCCCGACCTCCTCCAGCACCGCCCAGCACTCCTCGACCTGGTCGAAGGTCGCCATGTCGGCCATCGAGCAGCCGGCGGCGAGGTCGGGGAGGATCACGGCCTGGCCGGGGCCGGTGAGGATGTCCGCCGACTCGGCCATGAAGTGGACGCCGCAGAAGACCACGAATTCGGCTTCGGTCTGGGCGGCGGCGTGCTGGGCGAGCTTGAAGGAGTCGCCGGTGAAGTCGGCGTACTGGATGACTTCATCGCGCTGGTAGTGGTGGCCGAGGATGACGAGCCGCTTGCCGAGGATGGCGCGGGCGGCCTTGATCCGGCGGTCCAGCTCCTCGGGCGAGGTGTGCAGGTAGGAGCGCGGGATCTCCTGCTGCCAACTGACGAACGCCGGCTCCTCATCGAGCGGGCGCGGGACGAGCGCGTCGGTGGGGCAGGTATCGGGGTCGGTGTAGAGCGCGAGGAGATCCTCGGGCGAGATTATTGCCGTGCTGGTTGCCGTTGCCATGGTTGGGACCTCCCGTTTGCCGCTCTGCGCTCGTCGTTTCGGACTTAGTGTACTAAGTACACTAACTCTCGGTAAGAGCGTGCCATTAACGGGCCGTTCATGTCAAGCGGCCAAGCCCGAGGTTCGAACACGCTGGCGAAATCTTATGTCTTGGGCTGCCGTGTCCTCGTCCGGAAGAGGCCGCGCGTGACCATGAACCGCGAGACCATCCGCGAGAGGGCGAAGCCGAAGGCGAGCGCCGCCCCGACCAGCATGACGGTGAGTGCCGTGTCGCTGCCCGAATCCTGGGCGATGATCGCAGCGAACATGCCGAGATAGATCCCGAAAAATAGCCCGCCGGTCAGGGCGAAATAGACCGGGAAGGTCCGCCAGTTCCAGGGCGCGAAGACGGGCACCACGCGGCCGGATGCGGTGGTGGTGGTTGCCACCGTGGCAGCTGCGGGAGCGCCCCCTCCGTTGCTTCGAGTGCGACGCCGCCGCTTTTTCTGTTCAGTCACGAGTCTCTCCCGGTGAGCGCGAGAAGGTCTCGGCGCATGAATAGCAGGATGCCGCCCGCGGTCCGGCGGTGCTTCACACGGCCCGCTTCGGCAGCGTGTGCGAGGTCATTTTCGGTCCAGTCGATGCTCTCCGCTGCTTCGCCGAGGTCGAGCACGTCGTCGAGGTTCAATTCTTCGGGCGGGAGCGGCGGCGCCTGTTCGGCGGCGGTCACGGCGATGCAGGTGAAGCAGGCGAAATCGAGGCCGAGGCTTTCGTCGTCGATCCAGACGTCGCCGCAATCCTTGCCGGGAATGTCGGTGCGCTGCTGGAGGTGGAACGCGAGGCCGCAGCGCATGCACCACGCTTCGAACGCCGGGAGGACGGATTCGGTGCAGACCACACAGGTGGGGGTGCTGCGAAGAGTTTCAGTAGTCATGGATATTTCGCATGGTAGCGGCAACCTTGACAGGGGAGAAATGCCCCATATGATCTACATACTTTAGCAGTTCTTTGTCCCTCGCGGTCGGGGGTTGGGAGGAGCCGTGCCGCTGGCCACGGAGGAAGCCCGGAAGCTACTGGTGGAGCGCCTGGGCACCCGGCCGCTCCCCGAGCCGCTGCTTAGCCAGGCCCTCACGCACGCCTCCTACCTCAATGAGACCGACGCCACCGCCGATTCGAACGAGCGGCTGGAGTTCCTCGGCGACGCGGTCCTTGGCATGGTGGTTGCGAACGAACTCTTCCGGCTCTTCCCGGCGGCGGGCGAGGGCGAATTGACTCGCATGCGCGCCGATATTGTGCGCGGCACGACGCTCTCGCGGACGGCTGCGCGGCTCGACCTCGGCTCGTTCATCATCCTCGGGCGCGGCGAAGAGGCGGCAGGCGGCCGAAAGCGCGATCGCAACCTCGCGGGGGCGATGGAGGCGGTCATCGGCGCGGTCTACTGTGCCCACGGCTACCGCACGACGCGCGCGCTGATCATGCGCCTATTTAAGGAAGACTTTCTCCAGGTTCGCAAAGAGGGCTCGCGCATCGATCCGAAAAGCAATCTGCAACATCTCGTACAGGCCAAATGGCACGAACCTCCGCAATATGTCACGGTTGAGGAAGGTTCGAACGAGCTGGGTAAGCGGTTTCGCGTCGAGGTCCTCGTCGCCGGCGAAGTGCTCGGGCGTGGCGAGGGTGCGAGCAAGCGAGAGGCCCAGCAGCAGGCGGCCGATGAGGCGACTCAGCGGTTGGTGGCGGGGACGGGAGACTGAGATGTATCTCAAGAAGCTCTCCGTCCAGGGGTTTAAGAGTTTCGCGAATCGGACGACGTTCGATTTCAGCCACGGCGTGACCGCGGTCGTGGGGCCGAACGGCTCCGGCAAAAGCAACGTGACCGACGCGATTCGCTGGGTGCTCGGCGAACAGAGCGTGCGACTCCTGCGCGCCAAGCGGCAAGACGACGTCATCTTCTCTGGCGCACGCGACCGCAAGGCCGTCGGCATGGCCGAGGTGCTGCTCACGCTCGACAACGAGGACCGTTGGCTGCCGCTCGATTTCGCGGAGGTCGAGATTGGCCGCCGGGTCTACCGCAGCGGCGAATCCGAATACCTGCTGAATGGTTCGCGTGTGCGCCTGCGCGACATCTCCGACCTGCTGATGAAGGGCGATGTCGGCCAAAACAGCTACACGATCATGGGCCAGGGCCTCGTCGACGAAGTGCTGAGCATGAGCGCCGACGAGCGCCGTGTGTTCGTCGACGAAGCGGCGGATGTGAAGCGCTTTCGCACCCGGATCAAGGAAGCACAGGATCGCCTCGGCGCGACCCGGGAGAACCTCGCGCATGTCGAAGTGGTGGTCGGCGAGATTGAGCCGCGCCTCACGCAGCTGAGCCGCCAGGCCGAGCGTGCTATCGAACACGCGAAACTCTCGTCCGAACTGGCCGAACTGCTCCACACCTACTACGGCCAGCGCTGGCACGACGCCCAGAACAACCTCGTCCGCGCCCGTGCCGCTCTCGACCAGAGCTCGGCGGAGGACGTGACGGCCGTCCAGCGAGTCGAACAGGTACGCGAGCAGCTTCGCACCCTGAGCGACGAGATTCGCAAGCGGCGCGAGACGATAGCCCGCAAGGAGGCGCGCACGAGCGAGCTGGACCAGCGGCTAAAGGCGACCGAACAGGCGATGGCCCTCGACCGCGAGCGGCTGAGCATGGTCCAGGGCCGCAAAGGCGAGCTTGCCCGCGAAATCGAGCAACTCGAGGCGGAACGCGAATCCCTCGGCGAAGTGGACCTGAGCGAGGGCCGCCGCGGCAGCGAAATCGCCGGCGAGGCCGAAAAAGCGAAGGAAGAGGCAGCGATTGCGCGCCAGGCGCTCGATATCGCCGAGCGCGAGTACACGACCATTCGCAGCCGCCTCCAGGAGATGCGTGACGGCGCCGAGGCGGACGAACGCCGGGCACGGGCCCTCGAACATGAAGCGGAGGGCAGCGAGCGGCGCTTCCTCGACCTCGACCGCGAGGCGCAGAACTATTTCATGCGCCGCAAGACGCTGCTTATGGAGCTGAACAGCTACGGCCGCCGATTCGCCGACCTCAACGCTGTGCTCGTCGAAGCCCAGTCGCGGTTCGACGAAGTGCAGACGATCAGCGACCAGGCTCGACTCAGGTTGCGGCGCGTGAGCGATGAGGTGCGCGTCTACGAGGACACGAACAAGGCCGAATTGCGCGAACTCGACCAGCTGGAGGGCCGCCTCGACGCCCTCCGCCGGGTCCACGCCGAACACGACGGCGTGGCCGCCGGGACGCGCAGTGTGCTCCTCCTCGGGCAGGCGCTAATCGACGGCATCCCCCCTGGCAGCCTCGGCGAGCCCCCGGAGATTCACGGCATCCTCGGGCTGCTCTCGCGGCAGATACGCGTGCCCCCGGGTCTCGAATTCGCGATCAGCGCCGCGCTCGAACAGCGCCTGCACGCGATCGTGGTCGAAACCGAGGCCCAGGCGATCGCGGCGATCGACACCCTGCAGCGGAGGCGGGCGGGCCGGGCACAATTCCTGCCGCTCGATGGCATCCGCCACGTCTACCCGGTCAACATGTCGAAAGAGAAGGGCGTGCTGGGCATCGCAGCCAAGCTCGTGCGCTGCGAAGCGAAGTTCCGGCCGCTGATCGACACGCTCCTCGGGCGGGTCATCGTCTGCGAGGACGTGGCCACCGGGCAGCGGATGGTCCGCCGCGCGCTGGGCAGCGTGGTCACCCTCGATGGCACCTATATCGAGCCGAACGGCGTCATCTCCGGTGGTGCGACGGGCGCCGAAGAGGGCCAATTCACCCGCCAGAACGAACTCGACGAACTGCCGGCGAAAATCGACGAACTGAAGAAGCGCACCGAGATCAGCGCCCAGCAGCTCTTCGCCGGGCGCCAGACCATCGATCAGCTGGCCGCGCGCGCGAACGACGCCGACGCCACCTACGAGCAGCTTCGCCGCCAGACCGCGCAGGCGACCGCCGGGCTGAGCAAAGAAAAGGACCGGCTGCACCGGCTGCGGCGTGACATGGAGCAGCTTCGTGCTCGCCAGCGCGAGGCCGTTCGCGAACGGGAGCAGCGTGAGCGAAACTCCGCCGCAGCCGCCGAACAGGCCCGCCAGATGCGCATGCGCCGCGACGAACGCCGCGCCACCATCCCCGCGCTCGAAGACGACATGCGCACGACCCTCGCCCGGCGCGATGAGTCGCTGCGTGCGGTCTCCGAGGCTGGTTCTCGGGTGGCCTCGATCGAAGGCGAGCGAAAAGCGCTGCAGGCCCTGCGTGAGCAGCACGAACGCTCGCTCCAGCGGCTCTCCGGCCAGATCAACGAGCGCAAAGTGCGGGCCCGCAACCACGAACAGGATGGCGCAGCGATCGAGGAGCGGCTGGCCAAGCTCGCGCTCGAACTCCAGGAGATCCAGGCCGCCCAGGCCTCTTCAGGTGACGATGGCGCGCCGGACCACGACGAATTGCGCCGCCTCGAAACGCACGAACGGAGCGTCCAGGACGATTTGAACGCTGCCCAGGCGTCGCTCCTCGCGGTCCAACGGCGGCGTCTCGAACTGGAAGCCGAGGTCGCGCGCTGGAGCGAGTCGCTGACCAACCTGCGCATGGAGATGGAGCGCGAAGGGCTCGCGCCGGACCGGACCGGCACCGTTGTGCCCATCGACCAGGCGCTCGCCAGCGAAGAGACGTTCGACCCCTCGCTCCCGGCGCCGCTGCAGGGGGCAGCGACCGTCGAGCTCGAAGAGACGCGCATCCGCATCGAGGACCTGCGCAAGCGCATCCGCCGCCTCGGCACGATTAACGAAGAGGCGCCCGAGGACTATCGCGAGACGCGCGAGCGGTACGACTACCTCAAGGAGCAGCTCGCCGACCTCGAAGCCGCCCAGGCGCAGCTTCGCGAGGCGATCGCGCAGCTCAACGAGGAGATCCGCACGCGCTTCGTCGCCGCCTTCGCGGTCGTCAACAAGTCGTTCACGGAGTACTTCCAGTCGTTTTTCGGAGGCGGCACTGCCCAGCTCCTGATGACCAACCCCGAGAACCCCGCCGAGACCGGCATCGACATCGAGGCGAGCCCTCCCGGCAAGCGGCTGCGCAGCCTGACCCTGCTCTCTGGCGGCGAACGCTCGCTCACGGCGGTCGCGCTGCTGTTCGCCCTGCTGACCGTCAACCCGGCGCCGTTCGTGGTCCTCGACGAGGTGGACGCGGCCCTCGACGAGGCGAACGTCGGCCGCTTCACGCAGTCGCTCAAGGTGCTTTCGGAGAAAACGCAGTTCATCATGGTGACCCACAACCGCCGCTCGGTGGAGGTCGCGAACAACATCTACGGCGTCTCGATGAACCTCGATGGCATCTCCAAGGTGCTCTCGTTGCGTCTCGGAGACGTGCCGGAGAACTGACGACGCCAGTCAAGCAGGCGGCGGCACGATGCGGTATGCCGGCAGCCCTCGCCGCCGGATAAGCCATTCGGCGAATACGATATTCGGGAGCCAGCTCAAGAAAGGCACGACCGCGTAGGCGTTGTCGAAGAGCTCATCGAAGTCTGGATCGGCGCCAGCGAACGGAAGCTGGATGGCGATGAGGATTCCGAGCCAGATCCTCAAGGTCGCTGCGGCGAAGGTGAGCGCATAGTTCCGGATCATCCACGCGTGGTGGCTCGCGACGTGCCCGGCGCGGATCGACCGATAGGCCTGGAACCCGGTTATGGCCCACAGAAGGGCAAGGAACCCGAATCCAAAGAAGCCATTGAAGCCGGCAGAGTTCACCGGGAGAATTGTCACCGCTGAAATTGCCCCAATGGCGACTGCGATGAGGTAGGTTCGTCCGATGAGCCTGTGGATTCGTGGGGTTCGCTGGCGGATCCGGCGGGAGAATTGGGCCGGCCCGAGAAGCAGGGCCAGCGAGGCTGCGCCGATGTGCACGTAGAACGCTGCCTGCAGCATCGGACTGACATCCACGTAGGTGCTCGCGAGCCCGAGACCGTCCTCGGCGAGTGATTCCAGGCTGCCGCCGGCGTAGTTGGCGATCGAGACCATCGCGATCACAACAGCGATGACTGCCACGATCCCGACTCCAACACGGTGCCGAGGCGCCGGGGAAAGGATGATTCGTTCGGGCGTGACCTGGCTACCCTTGAGGCTCAAGGAACTCGCTCCTGTATCGGGGATAATCTTCCATGGGGCACCTTTGACCGAGTTGGTATTTACTTCGGCAGCCGAAGTTTCGGTTTCCGAAGTATTATCCATCCAAACGAGGATCGTCAATCATCGACCACCGATCGATCGACTTCCGTAGATCCATTCCCCGTTGGACAGCTTTTCGCCTGGCTGCTTCACGACCTCCGCGAACGGGTTATCCGCGCCAAAAGGCGGCTATCAGCCACAGGCCATATCCTGTGGGCAACGAGTTCGAAGCACCGATAGGGAGCCACCTCTTTGAGATTCTGGCGTAAGAAGAAGCAGGAAGACGCGGCACCGGAGCAAGCGGAAGCGCTCCAGGACGACGCCCTCGCGGAAGGCGATTTCGACGAAGCCGCCGCCGAGGCGTTCTTCGCGGACCAGGCCTTCGACGATGAAGTCGAAGAGTTCGAAGAACTCACGCCAGAAGAGGCCGCCATCGAGCAGGCCGAAGTCCAGGAGCAGACTCAGCGCGCCGTCGAGCGGACGAAGCGCGGCTTTTTCGGCCGGCTCACGGGCATCTTCGAGCGCTCCGACTTCGATGATTCGCTCTGGGACGAACTGGAAGAGGTGCTCGTCTCCTCCGATGCCGGGCTCGCGACCACCGAGGACATCCTCGCTGCGGTTCGGGCGAAGGTGAAGCAGACCGGGGTGAAGCGATCCGGCGAGGTCCGCGAGATCCTGCGCGAAGAGCTCATCGCCATCCTCGAAGCGCCGCGTTCGAACCCGGCCTCGTGGGAGGCGAAGCGCCGCCCGAAGCCGCTCATCATGCTCGTGGTCGGCGTCAACGGCGCCGGCAAGACCACCTCGATCGCGAAGATGGCTCACGCCTTCAAGAACGACGGCGCCAGCGTCATCCTCGGGGCGGCCGACACCTTCCGCGCGGCCGCGAGCGACCAGCTCAAGGTCTGGGGCGACCGCGCCGGCGTGCGGGTCATCTCCCTGCAGCCGGGCGCGGACCCAGGCGCGGTGGTCTTCGACACGCTGAAGGCCGCCCAGGGCGCGAACAGCGACATCGTCCTCATCGACACGGCCGGGCGGCTGCAAACCAAGACGAACCTCATGGAGGAGCTCAAGAAGATCGACCGCATCATCAAGCGGACGCACCCCGACGGCCCGCATGAGACCCTCCTCGTGCTGGACGCGACCACCGGCCAGAACGGCATGTCGCAGGCGAAGGCGTTCACTGAAGCGGTCGGCGTCACCGGCATCGTGCTCGCCAAGCTCGACGGCACGGCCAAGGGGGGCGTCGCCATCCCGATTCGCCAGAAGTTCGACCTGCCGGTCGTGTTCGTCGGTAAAGGCGAAACCGAGAAGGACCTGGAACGGTTCGACGTCGACGACTACGTCGAAGCGCTGTTCAATTTCGAGCGCCGCTAAGCACGACGTCGTGCTCGCTTCACTGCTTTCGGCGCCGCCCG
>JBBSKE010000150.1:0-8215 GCA_038256595.1 Tepidiformales bacterium
ACATCGCTCGGGCAGCCGGCTCCATGATCGCCTTCCAGCCGTTCTTCTGGCACATCAGCGAGACATCGAAGTGGAAGAGGTGGATGTGTTCCCACTCGAACGGCTCCACCCCCAACTGGTCGCGATCGACGAGCATGAGGTGGGTTTCGACCATCTCCAGTTCCGTACGCTTGAAGCGGTGGTTGCGCGGGCAGACCTCCTGGTAGTTGCCTTCCATGTGGTCGAGCTTGCCATCCGGGCTATCGGGCCAGATGAACTTGCCGCCGGTGGTGTGGATGACACCCTTTCGTTCGAGCAGGAGCGGCACGACCATCGCCGCCCCGGTCTCTTCGGCCGCCTTGCGCATTTCGCGGACGGCGTCCGGCGCGACCGTCATCTCGCCATCAACCAACAACACCCAGGCTGGCGAACGCGAAGCTTTGAGGCCGATGTTCCGGGCTGCGCCTTCGGAGACGAAGGTACCGTCGTGGACCACCCGGAATGTCCGCCCGGCGACGACCTGGCGCGCCCGGCGTAGCTGCTTCCGGGTGTAGCCCTGGTTGACGATGATGTACTCGGTGTCGTCGTCGGTCGCGCGGGCGAGGGATTCGATGCAGGCGTCGAGGCTGGAGAGGCGTTCGCGCGGCGTAATCACCACGCTGAGGTCGGGGGTGCGCTCCATGTTGCCTCCTGGTTAGAACGTTCTTGCATCTTCTATCCGGCAGGTTGAGCGGCAGTGAAGAAGGGAACGAACCGAATAGTGTTTTCTTCGAGCGAATGCGACGATGTTGACATTACCATGATAAAAACTCGAGCAGTTCCGAGCCTGTTCCCACGCATCCGATGGGCGAAGATTGCCCATGCGGTGAGGGCGGTTCGCCGCTATCCGCCGCTCTCGATTGCGGGTGGCCTCCTCTTAGTCCCGCATTTCGGCTTTCGCGGGCCGATTTACTGGAGTGGCGGGTTCCCAAAGCCGAAGATTGTGAACCGCGGTGGGACCCTGCGCGCGAAGGGCCTGATCATCTTTGGCGGCTGCCGCATCGAACTTTACAAGGGTGCCGAGATCAGCATCGGCGTCGGCTCGTTTATGAACCGAAATGTGAGCATTCTCGCCGAAGAACGGGTCACCATAGGCGAATTCGCGCTCATCGGCTGGGACGTCACGATTACGGACACAAATGAGCACGACTGGCCCGGCATCGGTGTTCGTTGCGCGCCAATCACCATCGGGGACTACGTCTGGCTCGGCGCGCGCTCGATCATTCTGAAGGGCGTTACTATCGGCGACCACTCCGTCGTGGCCGCGGGTTCGGTGGTCACGCGCGATGTCCCGCCCTACACATTGGTGGCAGGTTCACCCGCCCGCGTCATCAGAGAGCTGCCCCGCGAATAACACTGCGTGATGTGCGCGAGGGACTTCCGGCCAACGACGGCTCAATACCGTCTTCACCATTGATACCCGATTATCGTCCCCATGCCCCCATTCTCACCGCTTTCCACGATGCAGCCCTCCGCAGAGCGCGAGGCAGATGTTGTCCGCATGGGCGTCCTTGGCTACGGCTACTGGGGCCCGAACCTCGCCCGAAACATCGCGAACTGTTCCGCGACTGACCTTGTTGCCATCGCCGAACTGGATACGAACCGGCTCCTGACGGCAAGGCGTGCCCACCCCGTCGCCCGCCTGACGACCGATTTCGAGACGATCATCTCCGACCCGACCATCGACGCCGTGGCCATCGCGACACCCGCCGCAACGCACTTCGCCCTCGCATCCCGGGCACTCGAACACGGCAAGCACGTACTCATTACGAAGCCGCTCGCCACTCGACTGAAGGATGCGGTCACCCTTGTCGACCTCGCTCGCAAGATGGACCGCCAGATCCTCGTGGACCACACGTTTCTCTTCACCGGCGCCGTTCGCCGCATGAAGCAGTACATCTCCGAGGGCGAACTCGGCGACCTCTATTACTTCGATTCGACGCGCATCAACCTTGGCATCTTCCAGCATGACACGAACGTCATTTGGGACCTTGCGCCGCACGACCTCTCGATCCTGTCCTATCTCGTGGACCAGCCGGTCCGGTCGGTTGCTGCGATTGCCGCGCGCCACCTCGGCCAGGCGATGGAGAACATGGCCTATGTGACGCTTCAATTCGACAATGGCTTCCTCGCCCACATTCACGTCAACTGGCTCGCCCCGGCGAAGGTCCGCCAGACGATTGTCGGCGGTTCGCGCAAGATGATGGTCTTCAACGACATGGAGATGAGCGAAAAACTCCGCGTCTATGACTCCGGCGCGCAGGTCGTCGAATCCGCAGAGGACATCTATCGCACGATGGTGGAATACCGGAACGGCGACGTCGTTGCGCCGAAGATCGACAAGATGGAAGCGCTCGAATACGAAATTCGCCACTTTGCCCGTGTCGTTCGCGGCGAAGAGGAGGCTATCTCCGGCGGCGACCTCGGGATCACCGTGGTTCGCCTGATCGAGGCGGCCCAGGCCTCCCTGCGCAACGGTGGGAGCCCCGTGGCAGTCTCCCAATGAACGTCCCATTCGTCGACATGCCACGGCTGCACGCTGGACTGCGCGACGAACTGCTCGCCTCCTTCGCCCGCGTGCTCGATTCCGGCGGATACATCCAGGGCGCGGAAGTGGCCGCCTTCGAGCGAGAATTCGCACCCATCGCCGGGGCGAAGCACGCGGTCGCGCTGAACAGCGGCACGGCTGCCCTTCACCTCGCGCTGATGGCGATGGATATCGGCCCCGGTGACGAAGTGATTACCGTCGCCAACACCTTCTTTGCGACCGCCGAGGCGATCTCCCTCGCGGGCGCGACCCCGGTGTTCGTCGATATCGCCGAGGGTTCGTTCCTCATCGACCCCGATTGTGTCGAACGGAATATCACTCCCCGGACGCGGGCCATCATTGTGGTTCACCTCTATGGCCAGATCGCGCCGATGCCGCAGCTCCAGGCGATCGCAAAGCGACATAAGCTGCGGATCATCGAGGATGCCTGCCAGGCCCACGGCGCCGTCCTCGATAGTAAACCGGCCGGCTCCTGGAGCGATGCCGCCTGCTTCTCGTTCTACCCGACGAAGAACCTCGGTGCGGTCGGGGAAGGTGGTGCGCTGGTCACGAACGACGACACGATCGCACGCCGCGCGGCCGAGTTGCGCGACCACGGCCAGGAGAAGAAGCATCTCCATCGCTCGATTGGCCTGAACTACCGGATGGCCGAACTGCAGGCAGCCGGACTGCGCGTCGCCCTGCCGCACGTCGGCGGGTGGAACGAAGCGCGCATCGCCGCTGCCTCTGCCTACGCCGACCGCCTGCTCGATTGTGGCCTCGAACTCCCGGACATCCCCGGCGATGGCAGCCACGTCTACCACCTGTTCGTGGTTCGCTCGCCCGAGCGCGACGCCCTCGCCGACCATCTCCGGGCGGCGGGCATCGGCGTGGCCATCCACTATCCAGTGGCTATTCACCAGCAGCCGGCCTATGACCACGCCGGCGGCCCGGTATCGCTTCCTCGCACGGAAGCCGCTGTCGCTCAAATACTCTCGCTGCCCATGCACCCGAACATCACCGCGGCCGAGGTGGATGCCGTGTGCGACGCAGTCTGGGAGTTCCAAAGCATCCGCGGGCGGAACCGCGGCGCATTCGTGGAGGTTGCGTAATGGAACGTCGTTGGGACCTGGGGGGGAGCCGAGTGCTCATTACCGGCGGGGCGGGCCTCGTCGGCTCGCATATCGCCGACCGGCTTGCCGATGAAAACGTCGACGAGGTCGTCGTCCTCGACAACATGGTGCGGGGCCGCATTGAGAACCTCGCCTACGCGAAGGCGAACCTGCGCAAGCTCACCGTCATCGAAGGCGACATCACCGACACCGAGACCGTCCGCCACGCGATGAAGGGCATCAACTACGTCTTCCACCAGGCGGCGCTGCGCATCACCCAGTGCGCCGAAGAGCCGCGACTGGCGATGGACAGCCTCATTGGTGGCAGCTTCAACATTCTCGAGGCAGCGGTCGATGCCGGCGTGCAGAAGGTTGTCGCTGCCTCCAGCGCTTCCGTCTATGGCGAACCGAGCTACGTTCCCATGGACGAATCCCACCCGTTCAACAACCGCACCCTCTATGGCGCCTGCAAGGTCGCCGACGAGCAGATTCTCCGCAGCTTCAACGACATGTACGGCCTGCCCTACGTCGCCCTCCGCTACTTCAACGTCTATGGCCCGCGCATGGACGCATTCGGCGTCTACACCGAGGTCATGATTCGCTGGCTTCACCGCCTCCAGCAGGGCCTGCCGCCGGTCATCTTCGGCGACGGCATGCAGACAATGGACTTCGTCTACATCACCGACATCGCCGAGGCGAACGTCCTCGCGATGATGTCCGACGCCAACGACCAGGCGTTCAACGTCGCCTCCGGCACCGAAACGAGCCTGCGCCACCTGTCGCAGCTGCTCTGTATGGCCGCCGGATATCCGGAGATGGAGCCCATTTTCGAGCCGGTGCGCAAAGTGAACCCGGTGACCCGCCGCCTCGCCGACACGACCCTCGCCCGCCAGCGCCTGGGATTCGTCGCCGATGTCGAGCTGCTCGATGGCCTGCGCCGCCTCGTGAAGTGGCATTCCGGCCTCCAGCAGCCGGTCGCGGTCCGATGATCCCGATTACCCGGCCCGCGGTCGGCGAGGACGAAGCGCGCGCTGCTGCCGATGCCGTGCTCTCCGGCTGGCTCTCGCAGGGTCCGCGTGTCCAGGAGTTCGAACGGCACGTCGCGGACTATGTGGGGGCGAAGCACGCCATCGCCACCAGCAACTGCACCACCGCACTCCACCTCGCCCTGCGCGAAGCCGGCGTCGGCCCCGGCGACGAAGTGATCTGCCCATCGCTGTCGTTTATCGCGACCGCAAACGTCATCCTCCATTGCGGCGCGACGCCGGTGTTCGTGGACATTGAGCGCGACACCCTGAATATCGACGCCTCGCTCATCGAAGCCGCCATCACGCCGCGCACCAGGGCGATCCTCCCGGTCGACCAGATCGGCCTCGCCGCCGATATCCCCGCGATCCTCGAAATCGCCCGCAAGCACGGGCTGGCCGTCGTCGAAGATGCGGCACCGTCACTTGGCGCGACGATTGGCGAGCAGCGGGTCGGCGGGATGTCGCCGTTCACTTGCTTCAGCTTTCACCCGCGCAAGAGCATCACCACTGGTGAGGGCGGCATGATTACCACGAACGACGATACGGCCGCCGAGAAACTGCGCACCGCCCGCTCGCACGGCGCTTCGACCTCGGACCTCTCGCGCCATCTCGGCCGGGGCGTGGACCTCGAAGAGTACCCGGAACTCGGATTCAACTACCGCATGACCGACATGCAGGGCGCCATTGGCATCGTCCAGATGCGCAAGCTCGACGACATTGTCGCTCGCCGCCGCGCCCGAGCCCTTCGCTACAACCAACTGCTTGCGAGCGAAGAGCGGCTCGTGCTCCCCGGTGAGCCGGCCGGCCGCGTGCACACCTACCAGTCGTACTGCACATGGCTGCAGGGCACGCGCCCGCGCCACGAGATCATGGCCGACCTCGCCGAGCAGGGCATCGCCTCTCGCCGCGGAGTCATGGCGATTCACCTTGAGCCACTCTACAGCGACGTGCTGACCAAGGCGCCGCTCCCGGTAACCGAGGCAGCAACTGCCCAAACGCTTCTCCTGCCGCTCTACGCCGACATGACCGACGAAGAGCAGGACACGGTCGTCGCCGCCCTGATCAAGGCGCTCTAAAGCAGTTCCGGTAGGTTCACTATCAATCGCCCGTCCGAACCCCGACTGGCAAGGAGGGGACGTTAGGACCAGCCACAGAATCTCCCGCCCACAGGCCCACAGTCCCGACCCGAATCAGCTCCGCGGCGAGCCCAGCAGTGCGTTCACTTCGGCGAGGGCGTCCAGCGCCTGGTATTGCGCCTCGGCCCGGGCGAGCAGCACCGGCGAGACCGCCTCCACCATGTCCGCGAGTTCTTCGTCCTGCGAGCGCAGCAAATCGTGCGCCGACTCTGCGTCGTGGCCAGCTTCCCAGTAGGGGCGGACCGCCTCGGCGATGAGCGCGCCACCGAGGACATCGACGCGCTGGTCGTAATCGAGCCCAGCCGCGTCGAGCAGGTTGCTGATGAGCGCGCGCACGGATTCGGCGGTGCAGCTGCCCGGTTGCAGTGCCTGCAGCGCTTTGATGACCGGCAGAGTGGCGATGTTCACGGCGGGTCGTGAGGCAGCCATCGAAATCACTCCAGTTCTTCGTTTTCCGATTCTATACGCCATCCGGTCATCTGTCACAGCACCTTAGCAATTGAATGATGCAATTTCTTGACGTTTCGGAGACGGTACCACCCCAGCCTGTCACCTCCTGTCGCGATCTCCAAGCCCCAGGATGCGCGCGAGGTCGTTTTTCTCGTCGAGAATCCCCGCCCAGGGGTCTGGCCGGTCGAGCCACCAGGGGTCGAGCAGCGAGGTGTCGCCCGGATAGACCGAACCGAGGTCCTCCCAGGCGTACGGCACCGAGACCGGCGCGCCCGGCTTGGCACGCGGCGAATAGGCGGCCGCGAGGCTCTTCTGGCGCGCGTTCTGGTTCGCATCGAGGAAGACCTTGCCCGTGCGCTTCGACGACTGCCACTCCATCGTCGTGTCTTTCGGCCGCCGGGCGGCGAGTTCGGAGTAGATGGTCGTCGCCGCCGCACGCACGACGCTGTACTCCATCTGGCGCAGGATCGGGACATAAATGTGGATGCCGGTCGCACCCGAGGTCTTCACGAACGACACCAGCCCGAGCGAATCCAGCAGCTCCTTCAGCCCGAAGGCGACCGCGCAGGTGACTTCGAACGACTTCCGGCTCGGCTCCGGTTCGGCGCCTTTCGCTTCGTGCCCGGCGAAGATATAGGGGTCGAGGTCGAAGAGGACGAAATCCGGGTGGTTCAGGGTCGATTGCACGAGCGTCTCGAGCGAACCCGCGAAGTCGGTCGTCAGGTGCTGCCCGTCCGCGCCCTGGACCACGCGCGAGAGCGTCGCGTGCCATTCGATATCCGCAATCTGGCAGAACCAGAGCAGCGACGGCAGGTTATTGCAGAGCAGAAAGCGCCGGTCCTCGCTCTCGCCTTCGCCCCACACGAGCACGGTCTCGAGGAACGCGGGCGGCGTGTCAGCCCAGTGCCGCTGGTAGAACTTCTTGCCGGTGATGCCGTTTGGGAAGCGGAGCAGCGTCAGCGGCCGGTCGCGGAGGTGCGGCAACGCCTGGGAGGAGCACTGGACCGCGTACTTCAGGAGATCTCGCTTGGTGACCGCGCGCCGATCTTCGGTCGCGGGCCAGAGCTCCTTGTCGAGGTTCGTGACCGGCAGCTCCCAGCCGTTCCCGTGGACCGTCAGCCGCTGTTTGGCCGCCGAGAGCTGGTCGAGGAGGTCCGCGAGGTCATCGTTGGGCGCGGGCGGCGGTTCCTCCGCCTTATCGGCCCTCGACGCGTCTGCAGTCTTCTGTTTTGGCGTCGATTTGGGCTTCTCGGGACGAAGTTTCGCAGCCGGAGAGTCGTCGAGCTCAGATTCGACCGTCTCAGCGTCGATTGGCTCGTCGTCGGCGTCAGAAACGACAACCGAGGCGTCCTCCGCGACCTCTTCGACGCCGATCGCCCGCAGGTCCGGCGGTCCGTCGACGAATCCCTTGAACACTGGCGCGCGCAACACGCCGACGCTCGTCACTTCGAGGAATTCGACCTCGACCGACAGCTCCGGGCGCACCCAGGTCGCGAGTTTCGCGTCCGGCACCGCAGCCGTGAACGGGCTCTGCTTCGTGATATGCGGCTCGAGCAGCGCCATCACCTGGTCAATCTCCTTGCCCGTGAAGCCGCTGCCGACCCGCCCGCCGTAGACGAGCTTGCCGTCCGCCTGCGGGGTCCCGATGAGCAGCCCACCGAACGACGATTCGCGCGAGCCGGTGCCGCGCGTGAACCCGCCGACCACGAAGGTGTCGCGATTCTGGGCGCGGCGCTTCACCCACGCACCCGAACGCTTGCCCGGTTCGTAGCGGCTGCCGTTTCGCTTCGCCACGATCCCTTCGAACCCGGCCGCCACGCAGGCCTGAAACGCCGTCTCCGCGTCCATCTCCAGCGTGACCACCTGGCTCACGTAGGGCGAGGGCAGCACAACCCGCGAAAGCATCTCGCGACGATCGTGGAGGCTCGCCGCGCGCAGGTCGAA
>JBBSKE010000151.1:0-8214 GCA_038256595.1 Tepidiformales bacterium
CGACCGCTGCGATCGACCAAAATTCGGTCTCACGCGCGTTCCATAACTGGAGAATGTGACCGTCGGGCTATTGCTGGCATACGCTGCATAGCACGAACTGGAGGTTCCAATGTCCACCAAGCGCACGTATCAGCCACACAGACGAAAGCGCGCCCGCACTCACGGCTTCCGCGAGCGCATGTCCACCCGGGCGGGGCGGATGGTTCTCAAGCTGCGACGACAGCAGGGCCGCAAGCGCCTGACCCAGGTCTAGTAATTGCCAGCGATTCGCCGGCTACGGACTTCCCGAGAGATCCGGGAGGTCATGCAAAAGGGCTTCCTCACGCGGAGCCCTTTTTTCATTGCCCGCTCGATTCATTCTGGCGAGGAACCCGCGTCTCTTGCGATTGTGGCATCGAAGAAGCGGGTAGGCTCGGCGGTCGATAGAAACCGGGCTCGCCGCCGGCTTCGGGCAGCCGCCAATATTGCCGTGCTCCCGGCGGGCCACCATGTGGTCGTCGCGCATGCCACGAGCCTGACCGCGCCGTTCGAAGACCTCGTCCGCCAGCTAAAGCGACTCGAAGCGCGATGAGTTCCGTTCTCCTGCTCTTGATTACCGCTTACAAGCGCCTTATCTCGCCCATCTTGCCTGCCGGCTGCCGATTCCAGCCCACCTGCTCTGAATACATGTCCGAGGCCATCCGAACGCACGGGGCGATGCGCGGTCTGTGGCTGGGGACAAAGCGGATCGGCCGTTGCCGGCCAGGCGGCGGCGATGGGTACGACCCGGTCCCGCCACGAACCTGAGGGCGCCGTCAGATGTTTCACGTGGAACGCTGGCCGATAGCTTGCCTCGGTACCAAAGCCTGCAAGGCCCAACTCGTTGACGATCCACAGTCGGCTGCACAGGGCGTTAGCGGACGAACTCAGGCAACGTTTCACGTGAAACAGTAGCCGAGCCGCCCGATGTTCCACG
Source organism: Tepidiformales bacterium (assembly GCA_038256595.1). Taxonomy (GTDB): domain Bacteria; phylum Chloroflexota; class Dehalococcoidia; order Tepidiformales; family Tepidiformaceae; genus JBBSKE01. The sequence continues at coordinate 956 of JBBSKE010000151.1, forward strand.
TGAAACAATCCTCCCAGCACCCGCACGGAACGCGCTGGTAACCTTCGCCCCAACCGGGTACCATCCAAAAGTGCAAACGAAGCACCGCGCGGCAATCGCGCTCCCCCTACTGCTCATCGCCCTGGTGCTCGCCGGGTGCTCCGGAGGCGTCGCCAAGCCGGAAGGCTGGGCATCCCCGGTCTTCGACGGCGGAATCACCTACGCCTTCCAGCGAAAAGACTCGCTCACCGCAATCGACGCCAACGGAAACGTGAAATGGACCTTCCCGGACGACAACAAGGAGTCCCAAAAGGACATTGATCTCGGCTCCGTGTACGGAACGCCACAACTCGTCGAAGGCATCCTTTACTTCGCCTCTTACGAAGGCACAATCTCCGCCGTTCGAGCCGAATCTGGCGATCTTGTCTGGCACAAAGATATTCAGGACAGCGTCGTCGGTTCAGTCGCGGTCGATAGTGGCCTCCTCGCCGCCGGAACGACCGAAGGCAACCTTTTCGTTCTCAGCGCCGCCGATGGCAGCACTCCCGCAGCCTGGCCGGCGAAAGGACTCAAGCTCGGCGGACCGCTCTGGGCGCCCGCGCTCGCGAACGACGGAACCCTCTACATCGCCACCATGCGAGGCATCGTGCGGGCCTACAATTTTCAGACTGCCCAAGTCCTCTGGCCCGCCGACTTCAAGACCGATGGCGCCATCGCGGACCTCTCGCTACTTGAAAACGGTGACCTCGTCGTCCCGAGCCTCGACCGCCATGTGTACTTCCTGGATTCGACAACAGGCGCCGAGAAGCGCTCCCCGGCCGAGCTCCAGGATTGGGCATGGGGCGTTCCCGCCGTCGAAGGAGAGACAATCGTTCTGACCGACATCAGCGGCCATGTTTATGGCTTCGATCTGAGTAGCGGCGGACAGAAGTGGGTCTACGCGACCGAACATCGCCTCAAGTCGTCGCCAACCATCGTAAATGGCACCGTGGTCGTCGCTGACCGCAGCCCCGAAGTTCACTTTATCGATATAACCAACGGCGACCGACTGGTCAGTGTGCCGGTCGAAGGTGTCGGAACCATTCGTGCCAACCCCACCGTGTTAGACAACATCGCCTACTTCATCACGACGAGCGGGCACATCATCAGGGCCGACCCGGCACTTCGCGCAGTGAGCGAAGTCCTCATCGGGAGGTACCGCCAGTGATTGGCGACATCTTCAACGCCGCGATCATCGCTCCGATGATCAACTACCTGATCCTGCTCAACAATATCCTCTTCGGGAACTTTGGCCTGGCGATCATCGCCTTCACCGTCACAATTCGACTGATCACGTTCCCGCTTACACTCCGGCAGCTCCGCTCTACGCGAGCGATGCAGGATTTAAACCCGCGAATCCAGGAGATCAACAAAAAGTACTCCGACCCCAAGCGCCGCCAACAGGAGATTATGGGGCTCTATCGCGAGTCCGGTGTGAACCCGCTCGGTTGCCTTGGGCCGTTCGTTCTGCAGTTTCCGGTGCTTATCGGCCTCTTCTACGCGATCCGCCAGACCCTGCCGGAATCGCCGGAAGCGCTCGAGAATCTCTCCAACCACCTCTACTCGTGGAGCTATCTCCAGCATGCCATTCCGATCGGCACGCACTTCCTGGGACTCGACCTTCGCCATCCGAACATGATCATGGTCGTCCTGGTCGGCCTCACCACCTTCGCCCAGAGTAAGACGACCGTTTCCATGGCCACCGACGACCGGGCAAAAGCGCAGCAGCAGATGATGAACATCATGCTGCCGTTTATGTTCGGCTTCTTCGCACTCAGTTTCCCCAGCGGCGTAAGCCTCTACTGGGTGGTAAACTCGCTCGTCGCCGTTGCGTTTAACATCGCCATCTACGGCCTTCCCATTGCGAACATCAAGCCACTGTTCGCGCATCCCACAAAGGGTGGTCCACCAAGTGGACCCTCTCTGGTTAAACCACCAGCTCCAGAACCAGCTTCCGAATTGAGGACCACGAATGGATCAGGTCGAAGCAAGCGGCAAAACCGTCGACGACGCGTATAGAGCCGCCCTCGCCAAGATGAACGCCTCCGAGGATGACGTCGAAATGATCATCCTCGATGAAGGTCAGCGCGCCGGTGTCTTCGGGCGCAGTTCGCGTGATGCGGTCGTCCGCGTCCAACGAATCGCTCCCGAAGAATCCGAAGAGAACGAATCCGACGAATCTGAACCGGAAACGACGGCAGAAGCCGCTCCGGCCAGCGACGCTGCTCCGCGAGGACGACGTCCGCGATCAACCTCGTCCTCGACCTCGTCGGCCCCAGCGCGACGCACCCGGGCTGAGCGGACGTCCCACCTCGAAGCGGCGGAACCGCGTCTCCGCGACGACGACTTCCTACGCCCGCCGGGAACCGGACGGCCGCAAGGCAGCAGCGCACCTGCCCCGACGTCGTCCCGGGCGCCGCGAGCCCCGCGTCCGGCCAGCAGCTCCGGAGAGCGGCCTGAACGGCCCGAACGAGGTTCGTCCTCCCGGCGCCCATCCGACGCGCCACCCGCGTCACCCCAGCCTCGCAAGCATCGCGAAATGGACGTTGTCGCGGACATCAACGCCGCTGAGGTCGACCTCGCCGCACAGGCACTCGACGACATCCTGCAGATTCTCGATATCGATGCCCAGATCACGATTCGCGAGCCGCTCACGCCCGGCGAAGGTGCAGGCAGCGTTCGCGCCATTGTCGATATCAGTGGCGAAGACCTCGGAGTCCTCATCGGGCGCCGGGGCGACACGCTAAGTTCGCTCCAACACCTCGTGAACCTCATCGTCACAAAACGCGTGCCGGACGCCGCCGGCGTCGCCATCGACGTCGAGCACTATCGTCACCGCCGCGAAGAGCAGCTCAGCGCACTGGCAGACCGCATGGCCGATCGCGTTCGCCGCACCGGCTCGCCGATCACGCTCGAACCGATGACCGCCGCAGACCGCCGCATAATCCACCTGGTCCTGGCGGAAGACCGCGAGATCCAGACCTACAGCATCGGTGAGGGCGACGCCCGCAAGGTCGTCATCAGCAGCCGCCGCTAACGCGAAGGGAGTTCGTCACGAACGTACTCGTAGTCGGAAACGTCGCCGAAGACCTCGTGGATGGGGCGTGGGTTCCCGGTGGGCCCTCGCTCTACGCGAGCCATGTCGCGCGCGTCCTCGGTGCGAATGTCACGCTCCTGACCAACCTCACGCCTGCGTTCGACCGTGATTCGCTCCGAGGACTCGGCCTCGTCGCGCTCAACAGCCAGCGAATGCCACGTTATGAGAACTCCTACGCAGAGTGGGGTGCCCGAACCCAACTCCTCCACGACCCAGGCGAAGAGATTCCGGCGGCGGTCATCGCCAGTGCTGTGGCCCACGAGGTTCCCGAAATCACGTTCTTCGCCCCGGCATATCATGAGCTTTCGGACCTTGGCGACATAATTCTTCCCGGGATGGTCGCACTCTCCGCGCAGGGTCCCCTGCGCGCTCGGAATGGGCTTCGTGTAATGCCCGTAACGGCCCCGGAAGGCGTCGCGGATACCCTGGTGTCACCCCGCTCCTGGGTGTTTTTCTCGACTGAAGACGCCGGCAGCTGCGAATCCGGCTCTCGCCTCGGGCGCGCAGTCACGGATCGCGGCGCCTCCGCAATCATGACCGACGGCGAACACGGAGTCGTCGTGTTTCGACCCGGCCTCCGAACTGAATCCTGGAAGGCAGTGCCTGCACGACAGGCTATCGACCCGACGGGCGCGGGAGACACCTTCGCGACGTCGTTCCTGATTCGCCTTGCCGAAACCGGTGACGAACTACTCGCTATCCGCTTCGCCCTCGCGGCGAGCTCCCTGGCAGTCGAACGCCGCGGCGTTCAAAACATCCCCACCCGCGACGAAATTGAATCGCGGGCGCAAATGGCAGGTGCAGCATGACAGCGAAGATCGTCGCCCTGGTGAACCAGAAAGGCGGGGTTGGCAAGACGACCACCGCCGTTTCCCTCGCCGCCGCCCTCGCCCAGCGCGACCAACGTGTGCTACTGGTGGACATGGACCCGCAATCGAACGCCACGTCCGCCGTCGGAGTCGACCCAAGAACGGTTGCTGGTGTCTACGACACGCTCCTCGACCAGGTCCCCGCGGCCGAATGCATCGTCCCCGTGGGCGATGAACGGATCTCGCTGTTGCCGGCCAGCGCAGCCCTCTCCGGCGCCGAAGTCGAACTCGTGCCCGTGCTCGCCCGCGAACGGCGACTCCTGGAAGCCCTGGCACCGGAGCGAGACCAATACGACTGGATTCTGATCGACTGCCCGCCTTCCCTGGGCCTGCTCACCATCAACGCGCTGACCGCCGCGGACTGCGTGATCATCCCGGTGCAGTGCGAGTACATGGCGCTCGAAGGCCTCTCGCGCCTGACGCAGACGCTTGAGCTCGTCCGCAAAAACCTCAACCCCGGGCTCTTCATCCTCGGTGTGGTGCTGACGATGTGGGACGCGCGCACGCGGCTGGGCCAGGACGTCATCGACGAAGTCCGCAGCCACTTCTCTCAGACATTCGCGACTGTCATACCACGTGCCGTTCGCCTGAGCGAAGCGCCGAGCCATGGACAGTCGATTTTTCGCTACGAACCCGGCGGCCGGTCCGCGGTCGCCTATGACGCACTTGCCGGCGAACTACTAGCACGTGTGGGAGTTGCGGTATGACACAGCCACGGCGCGGACTTGGTCGAGGGCTCGATGCCCTCTTTGGCGGCGGCCCGTCGGTGCGCGAGCCCGAACCAGCGATTGAAGCAGAACCCGAAGAGGAGCCAGTTGCCGAGCCACCGCCGGCGATGTCCTTCGCTCCTGCGCCGCCAGAACCATCGCGCGAGGTGGCTCCGGTCCCCGTGCCCGTACGGCGCATGGGTCCGGAATTGCTGGATATCGACCTTATCGCACCGAATCCGGAGCAGCCGCGCACCCACTTCGAGCCTGAACAGCTGCGCGAACTTGCCGAATCTATCGCCGAACATGGAATTATCCAGCCGCTGATTGTGACTCGCGACGAATCGAACGGCTACCGCCTCATCGCTGGAGAGCGCCGACTGCAGGCTGCGCGCCTCGCCGGACTGCAGACCGTGCCCGTCGTCATGCGCGAAGTCGCCGACTCCGAACTCCTCGAACTCGCGCTGATCGAGAACATCCAGCGGGCCGACCTCAACGCGATTGAAGAAGCGATGGCCTATCGCCGCCTCATCGAAGAGTACGGATTGACCCAGGAAGAGACGGCGCGGCGAGTCGGCAAGAACCGCGTGACGGTCGCCAACGCGCTCCGGCTGCTCAACCTGGACCAGGAGATTCGCCGCAGTCTCGTGTCCGGTGAAATAACAGAGGGTCATGCCCGTGCATTGCTCGGCATCCCCGACACGAAGGCGCGAGTGGCCACCTGGCGAGATGTCGTGAAGCGGCGCCTCAGCGTTCGCGACACCGAAGCGATCGTCCGGCGGGCTGCTGCGGCCGCATCTGCCGCCGAAAACGGGGCTGGGTCCACCGCTGCCGCTGCGAACGCCCGCCGCGATTCCGAGCTTGCAGACATTGAAGCGCGGCTCCGGCGCGCCCTCAGCACTCGGGTGACCATCGCGCCTCAGAAGCGCGGCGCCCGCATCACGATCGAGTGCTATTCGGCCGAAGAGTTCGAACACGTCATCGAGACGCTGATCGGCGAAGAAGCGGAAGCGGAAGAATGAGCATCGATGCGCGCCTGGCCGAACTGGGCATTAGCCTCCCTGCCCTGCCGCCGCCTGCTGGACTCTACGTGCCGGCCATCCGCACTGGCGCGCTCGTCTTCATTTCCGGCCAGGTTCCGCTGCGCGAGGGCAAGCCCATGCTCCGTGGCCGCTGCGGCGATTCGGTATCGATCGAAGAAGCGGCCGAACTCGCGCGTCACTGTGGCCTGCAGGCGCTCGCCATTCTCCAGGACCACCTCGGCTCGCTCGACCGCGTTCAACGCGTGATTCGCCTTGGCGGCTTCGTCGCCAGCGCCCCGGGGTTCAACGACCAGCCGAAAGTCATCAACGGCGCATCGCAGCTCATGTTGGATGTGTTCGGCGAGGCAGGCCACCACGCCCGGGCAGCCGTCGGCGTTGCTGAACTGCCGCTTGGCGTGCCAGTCGAAGTCGAGTTCCTGTTCGAGATTCGGCCCGACCAGGCCTAGCCAAACAGCCACCAGCGCAGCAGACCATACGGACCCGGCAGCGATAAGATTGGCGCATGGTGAACCGTCGCAACCCGCTCCGGGAAGAGTTCGAACGCGCGCGCAAGCGGGAGGCATTCTTCTCGTTCCTCGCGGCGGCGGGCGTCGGAATCATCGCCGCGGACACCTGGATCAGCCCTGCCATGGGTGTTCCCGGCGGCCTCATCCTCGGCGGCGCTGCATATGGCCTCGTCTACCTGTACGAAACGCTCATGTGGAGGCGGCACCATGGACGCTCCTGACACTCCCGGCACCCTCAGCCACGTCGACGCCAGCGGCGCCGCGCGCATGGTCGACGTCACGGATAAGGAAGACACCGCGAGGGAGGGCGTCGCCGAGGGGTTCGTCGTCATGGAGGCCGCCACGCTCGCGCTGATTCTCGAGGGCGGAATCGCGAAAGGCGACGTCCTCGCCGTGGCGCGCGTCGCGGGAATCATGGGCGCCAAGCAGACCAGTAACATCATCCCGATGTGCCATCCGCTCGCGATTACGGGCGTGAAGATGGACCTCGCGAGGGTCGAGGACGGGCGACTGCGCATCGAAGCACGAGTCAAGACGACAGGCAAGACCGGGGTGGAGATGGAAGCCCTGAGCGCCGTGACTATTGCTGCGCTGACCGTCTACGACATGTGCAAGGCAGTCGATCGCGGCATGCGAATCGAGGGCGTGCGGCTCCTGGAGAAGCGGGGCGGGAAAAGCGGCGAATGGCTCGCCGCGGACGTTTCATCCGCCCAGGGGAACTAACCCGCTGGCGAATGAAGTGGCCCAGTTCCACATAACCATGATTAGGCGACGCGGCGCTGCTCTTTCGCGCGGGAGCTGCGGATGAGGGTCAGGTCGACAATTTGCGGCGAAGCGACCGCAGAATCGAGGCCAGTGCCGGAGCAGGTCATGCAGCGCGTGAGTTCGCCCGAGCCGGCGTTGTAGAACGCGCCGGAGCCACCTTCGCAATTCGGGCAAACATGGACGCTCAGGCGGCTGAACATTCGGGAGAAAGGATTGCGCATCGGGGGGCTCCTTCGGCGGTGTCGCCGTCCGCG
>JBBSKE010000152.1:0-8212 GCA_038256595.1 Tepidiformales bacterium
CGATTCCGACGGGAGGGTCGCCGCCACCTTGACGTTGGGTTTTCAGGAAGGCGACGGCAACAATCTTGTGGAAGCGAACTTCCCCTCGAACGTAGGTTTTCCGGCGGCTTTTAAGGCTTCTGGCCGCGCGCCCGGCGAACCATCGCCAGCCCCTCGCGAAGACCGGACGACATCGGCTTGACGACGAGCACCTCGGCCGCCCGGGCGCGAATCGCTGCCTCAAGCGCGGCAAGTGTACGGGTCGATTCGTCGATGGCGAGTGGCACGGGCGATTCGACTCGGAGCCGAGCGAGGGCGCCAAAGTCGGCGCCGGGGCTGGCGAGCGGCTCCTCGCAGAGGGCAATGTTGTAGGGTGCGCAGCCGCGAAGGAAGGTGCGTGCGGAGTCGTAGTCCCAGGACTGGTTCGCGTCGCAACGGAGTTCGATGTCCGGTCCAATCGCCGCGCGCAGGGCCGCAACTGTCGCGATCGCGACATTAGGGTCGCCGCCGACCTTCATCTTGATCGTGTGAAACCCCTCGGCGGCGAGTGCAAGCGCGGCACTGGCTGCCTCCTCCGGCTGCACGAGATCGACGAGGCCGTTCGCCTCGATGACGCTCGAAGAATTGCAGTCGACGTCCGCTTCTCGGGCCAGCCAGCGGTGAAGTGGCAGGCCGGCAAGGGAGGCAGCCGCATCTGCTACGGCCGTCTCGAGCCCGCAGACCAGCGCCGCCTGCCAGGTCGCCGGTTCGAACAAATGGACCGGCTGGTCGCGCCACGGAGCCGCGATTCGGCGGCCGAGCGTCGATTCCAGCAGCCCGGGAATGAACGCATCGATGACGTCGCCGTCTCGGTCGAACGACGAACCCGCTGGGAGCGCCGCCTCGCCGATCCCGGTCACGCCGTCACTCACGGCTTCGAAAAGCACACTCTCGCGCGTCCGGTAGGTCGCCTGCGCATTCGAAACGAGGGACCGAAAGGGCACTGCAACGCGCCGCCAGCGCACACTGGAGATCACGACGCCGCCGGTGTCATTCGTCACGTCCTGGACTCCGGCTCAGCGCCCACCGAGCACGAACGCAAGCACCTGGTCCGCGCACCATTCCGGATTTTCGACCTGGGCGGCGTGGCCCGCGTTCGGAGCAATCGCGAAGGTCCCGGTGACGACTGCCGACGCCAGTTCGCGAGCCACGTCCGAGTAGCGGGTGTCCAGTTCGCCCGCCATGGCATGGACCGGCATGGACAGTTCGCCGAGGCGGTCGTGCAGCGGCTCCTGGGAACCCGTGCCCATGCCGCGAAGGCTGTTCGCTAGCCCAACGGGGTCGCAGGCGAGGCGGCCGCTTCGGACCGCAGCTTGCGCCGCAACCGGCATGCTTCGCTGGGATGCGAACAGCGGAATCGACTCCCAGTAGTCCACGAACGCTTCGAGGCCGTCATCATGGATGCTTTGCGCGAGGCGATCATCGTCGGCGATTCGTTTTGCCCGACCCTCAGCGTCGGCGATTCCGGCGGACGCTCCGATGAGTGCGAGCCGTTCGACCATGCCGGGGTAGGCAGCGGCGACATGCAGCGCCGTGCGGCCGCCCATCGAATAGCCGAGCCAGGCAGCGCGCTCGCACCCGGCCATTTTCACGGCGGTGGTGATGTCCGCGACCACCTGGGGCATGCGGTAGTGCTCAAGTTCGGCGGGCTTGTCCGATTTGCCATGCCCGGCGATGTCGACGGCCACGGTCGTACAGCGTTCGCGCAATCGGTCGCCGAACGTACCCCAGCCAGCAGCCGAGCCGGTGAAGCCGTGGAGGAGGACAAGCGCAGGGCCGTTGCCGGCAACTTCGACGTTTAGCGAGAAGCCCGGGGCGACCTCATACCGGGACATGCGTGACCCCGGCTTCGTCCCACGCGGCGGAGGCTGCGAGTTGCCAGGCGGCTCGATGCCACGCCGTGTTGACCGCCCGGTCCGTCGGCACTTCGATGACCCGCAGGCCTCGGGACTCGCGTGTGATCGCGGCTCTGAAGGCCTCCCACGTCTCGACGCGTTCGTATTCGCCGCCGAACAGCCGGACCGCGTGTTCGAATTCGAGGTCAGCCGGGGTGCCGAACCAGGTTTCGAAGATGTCCGGGTAGGCGGCCTGGGGCAGGTAGTGGAAAATGCCGCCGCCATTGTTGTTCACGAGAACGATGGTGAGGTGCAGGCCGTGGCGCTGGGCCGCCCAGAGGCCGGTGAGGTCGTGGTAGAACGAGATGTCGCCGATGACGAGCACGACCGGCCCGGAACCGCTCGCGGCGACTCCCAGGGCTGTCGAATTCACGCCATCGATGCCGTTCGCGCCACGATTCGAGATGAAGCGAAGCGGTTTCGCGTCCGAAACCACGAACGAATCGAGGTCGCGGACGGGCATGCTGTTGCCAGCGACTACCGTGGCGCCGGCGGGCAGAAGTGACTGCAGTTCGCTGAAGATGCGCCCTTCGAACAGGGGACCGGGCTGCATAGCGGAGTGTTGCATCGCATCGACCGCCGCCGAATCGCGAGCCTGCCAGCCTTCGAACCAACCGCTCTCGATGGGCATCGAATTTCGCAAGAGTCGCGCGAGGCCGGTTGCGCTGGCGGCCGGGTCGCCCGGCAGCACCTGGTCCATGGCGACCGAACCGACGCGCCATGAGCCCCACGGCTCGCAGAGCACCTGCACCGCCGCGGTTTCATCGAGCAGCTGGTTCAGCGCCTTCGACGTGGGCCGCCCACCGAAGCGGATGACCGCGTCGGGGGACGACTTCGCCAGCGTGCGGCTATCGCGAATGACGGCGTCGTACCCGGCGAGCACGTGAGAGCGGTCGTGCGAGCCAACGCGCAGTCCGCTCAGTGCATCGGCGAGCAGCGGCGCGCCGAGGACTGCAGCGAGGGCGGCGATTGGTTCGACGGCATCGGCTGGCACTTCTGGCCCGGCGACGAGCAGCGGCCGGCGGGCGCCACGCAGCACGCCCGCTGCTCGCTCGAGGTCGGATTCTAGCGGCGCTGGGGAGCCAGGTTCGATGGCGCGGACCGTCGGCGCGGGTCGCAGCTGTCTCGCGCCCGGGCCGACCAGCGGCTCTTCGAACGGGAAGTTCAGGTGAACCGGCCCGGGGAATGGGGCGAGGGACTGGCGCACGGCCCGAGCCGCGACCGTCGTGAAGAACCCGGCTTCGAACGGCGCCCCGGACGGCGTCGGCAGGTCCTGGGCGAAGCGCGTGGTCGTGCCGAACATCCCCGCCTGGGGCATGGTCTGTTCGGCGCCGACATCGCGCAGCCGCGGCGGGCGATCGGTCGTGCAGACGATGAGCGGGACGCCGGAGAGGTGCGCCTCCGTGACGGCGGGGTAGAAGTTCGCCGCTGCGGTGCCCGATGTGCAGACGATTGCGACCGGCCGGCCCGTGGACTTTGCCAGTCCAAGCGCGAAAAACGACGAGGCGCGCTCGTCGAGGTGGAGCCACGGCCGAATCGCGGGCTGCATCGCAAAGGCGATGGTCAGCGGCGTAGAGCGGGAGCCGGGAGTGATGCAGACGTGCTCCACGCCATGCGCGACGAGGCTATCGACGAAGGCCGCCGAGGCGGTCTCGACGGCGATTGGCATCTCAGGATTCACGAATCGCCTCGACCATCGCCCGCAGCTTCGTCTCGGTCTCGGCGAATTCGCGCGCCGGGTTCGAGCCGCAGACGATGCCAGCTCCTGCGTACAGCTGGGCCGCGTTACCGCGGATGAGCCCCGAACGCAGGGCGACCGCAAACTCGCCGTCGCCATCAAGGCCGAGCCGGCCGATAGGTCCCGCGTACCAGCCGCGATCCATCCCTTCGAGACGCTCAATCGACTGCATCGCCCGGGGTCGCGGCCAACCGCCGACCGCTGGCGACGGGTGCAGCGCCGCCAGGACATCGAGAATCGTCGTGTCTTCGTTGAGCCGGCCGCAGATGGGGGTGCGAAGGTGTTGAATGGTTGCCGTGCGCAGAACCTGGGGCGCTTCCGGGATACTGAGGTCGTGACTGAATGGCGCGAGGCCTTCGCGCAGCGCCGTGACCACGAGTGCGTGTTCGTGCTGCTCTTTAGCGCTGCCGACGAGCCGCTGGGCGAGGGCTGCATCGCTTTCCGGGTCGGTGCCGCGCGGCCGCGAGCCGGCGAGGGCTACCGTGCTGATTGCGCCATCCTTCGCCTGGCAGAGGAGCTCCGGGCTGGCCCCGGTCCAGGCGGAGCCGCCCATGGCCAGCTTGAACACGTGGCAGCCGTCGAAGCGGGAGAGCAGGCGCGTAAGGACGCTGCCCTGGTCGATGGTGCAGGGCTGTTCTACCCGGGCGAGGCGCGCGAGCACCACTTTTTCGTACTGCCCCTGCGCGATTTCGTCGAGTGCGTCCTGGACGGCGCCCTGCCATGGCTCCGGGGCAGTCTCGGGCACGCGGAACCGGGTATCGAGGCATCCGGACGGCATCTCGTCGAGGCAGCCAGAGAGGCGCAGGGCGATGTCTTCTTCGGTCGTGCCCGGATCGAGGCGCAGGGTGACGCTTCCTTCAATTGAATCGCCGGTGAGGGCGAGGAGGATGCGGGGCATCACGAAGTACCAGCCGCCGAACGCGTCCCAGGCCGGGTCGTGCGTGCTTCCCGGTGCGAATCGTGCGCCGCCGAAGAACGCCGGTCGAGTGACCGCCGGCCCGGAGTCGGCCCGGGGAGTCGCAAGCGAGGTTCGGAGCGCTATAGCTGCGTCGGCAAGTATGGAATTCCGCTCGCCCTGGAACGACAGTTCGCGACCAAAGCCTGCGAGGACTGCCGGCTGTCCCGGCGGCCGCCAGGCGACCGTCGCGTTCCGCAGTATCTCGACCGAGCCGGCCTCTTCGAGGTTGCGGCGCATTTCGGAGGGAATGGGCAGCGAAACGAAGGTTGGTTCGGCCAGGTCGCGTGCGATCGAAGCGAATTCAGCGGCAAGAAGCCGAGGGACGAATGCAGCACTGAAGCGTGATTCCATTGATATGAAGTCTAGGACGGCGTCGAAGTTGGGGCCGTACGTGTGCTTACTCGGCGCCTGCTGTTGGTGAGCCGGTTCATCGCGAACAAGAGCACGCTTACTTCGCCCCGCTGCCGCTGCAGCGTCGACTGGGACGAGGATTTGCGCCCGCGTTCGAACCCGGCCCGTTACGGCGCTGGCGGGGGAAGCGTGACGGTCGGGTCGCCGAGGATGACCATGCTCTGGCGGTCGTGGGCGAGGAGCTGGGCGCGAATCATCTCCTTGCGCGCGTTCTCGCGCTTGGTGACGTCGTTGGCTTCGTTGCGAAGCTGGTTGGCGATGTTCTGCTGGCCCGCGACGGCCCGGTAGACGGCGTCCATCGCCATCCCGACTGGCACGGGCTTCGCCTGGAAAAGCTCGTTGTAGAGGGCGCTGACAATGCCGCCAGTGAGCACCTGGCGCGTCGCTGGATGGCGGAGGGTCCAATCGAAAGTCGGTTCGACGTGCCCGATGAACGCCTTGAGCGGCTTGCTCGCGCCGAGGAGCGCCTGCGGGAACGGGGCGACGTTGTCCTTCAGCGCCGCGACGGCTTTGAGCACGTCCTGCACGCTGGAACCATCGGGGACGAGGTCGACGAAGCGCGAGGCACGGTCGGAGCCGGCCGAGCAGCAGGCGTGGGCGTACCAGATGCCGCCATCGGGTGACCAGCTACCGAGCAGGTCGTTCGGCGCGAGAACGTCCCCGGACTGGTCGACGAGCATGCCGAGGGTCTCGAGCATCTGGCCGGGCGAATCGAGCGGGCCGGTCTTGCCATGCGAGGTAGTGATTACGAGCGCGGGATTGGCGTCTGCGAGCGCGGCGACGAGGTTCGCGCCGGTCGCGTCGTCCTTCTTGATGCGGCGAAGGGCCCCGGGAGCGATCTCGGCGTCGCCTTCGTATGCGGCGGCGACCTGGTCGGCGACCACCTGGGACATGAGCCAGGTGATGTCCTTCTGGCCGAGGTCCGTGGACCAGACGACCGGCTGCTGGCGCTGCGCCTTGCTTTCGGGCCAGTCGCACATGAGTGCCGAGACGTAGTTTTCGAGGGCCTCGCCTTCGAGCGCGAGGCGGCCGGTGTAGGCGACGAGGTTCAGGTGGTATTGCACCCACCAGGGGATCATCAAGGGGCCGCCGACGATGAGCATGTACCAGGGCAGCTCGCCCGGGCGGCGGCCACGCTTCGCGCCCGCATCCATAATCGGGGCCGAACGGGTGCCATCTTCGTTGTAGCGAAAGAGGAAACCTGCCGGGGCGCGCGGGTCGAAGCGGAAGACCGGCGCATTCGCCCGAGCGGCGACGAGTTGCTGGATGCAGTCCGGGGCCCCCGCGGCGGTGTGGCGCTGGTCGACCGGGACTTCGTCGTCGTCGAAGAGGACGATTCCCCAGCCGACGTCTTCGTTCATCCAGTCGCGGCGATCGATGACCGCGGGCGCGAGTTTGCCGAACTTGCTGGGGTTCGAAGAGCGGCGCACGGCCCACTTCGCCGCGCGCAGTGCCTCCGCTTCGGCAGTGGGCGCTTCGTTGCCCGTCCATGCGTTGATCGTGATGTCCATGTCGTTCGCCATTACGAACCTCCGCCCACGGCGAAGTCGCCATTGATGTCCGGCCAGAAGCTCGGCGGAATCTCCGCGAGCATCTCTTCGAGCGCCTGGCGCTTTACCGCTGGAGGCAAGGTTAGGGTGCGCATGGCGTGTGCGGCGAACTGGAGGACGACGAGGTGGGCCGGCCGCAGCTCGAAGGCCGGCTCGACCGGCACTGGCAGCGGCTCGGGCGCTGTTCCTGCGTCGACATCGTCCGGGGTCGCGCCGGGCATCGGCGGAACCGGCAGCGGTACCATTACATGTGGCTGTTGCACGAATGCGGGCGAGAACGATGGCGCGAGCGCATAAACCACCGGCAGCGACCACTCGCGCTGGTCGGCAGGGTCGAGTCCGAGGCTCAGGGCTTTGCGCGCTGGGACAAGCAACGTCGCCCAGTCGATGGGATTGAAGCCCTCCTCGCAGAGGATCTTGCGGGCGCATTCGAAGAAGGCAGGATAGAAGCTGCGCGTGAATTCGGCGGCGAGGGCAGGCGAAATCGGCGCGGCCATGCCAATCGCGGCGGGCACGCCAGCTTCTTCCGCGAGCTTGCGGGCGAGCGAGCGGCTGTCTGCTTCGGCGGGCGCTCCGCCACCTTCGGCACCAGAACACGAGTTCAGGACCAGCAGCCAGATCGCGCTCGATGTCAGGGCGTCACGCAGGTACTCGACGGGGAGGATGAGCGACCCGTGGCTGCTGCCTTCGAGGAAGTCGTTCGAGGTCGCGATTTCGAGGAATGGCGCCCCCAGGTTCGGCGACCCGTGACAGAAGAAGTGGAGGACGTGGGGGTTGAAGTCGCGAATGGCGCGAACCAGCTCGTCCGGCTTCTCGGGAAGCGCGCGCAGTTCGCCACCGGCGGCGGTCACGGCCTCTTCGATTTCGGACTGGCCGGTGAAGACGAGGAATTCGACCGGGAGGTTCGCCGCCCGAGCGCGCTGCACTTCAGCTTCCAGGTGCTTCCAGTCGAGGATGCCATCCTGCCCGGCGGCGGAGAGGACGGCCATGAAGCGCAGCGAAGCAGGGAACGGCTGGGGCGGGCGGCCAGCGTTCTGCGGGCTTGTCAGGCGGCCGATGGGCCAGGTGTTGTTGAGCGAAAGGAAGAGGCCGCCGTCCTCGTCGTAGAGCATCTCCCAGTCGAGGATTTCGACCTCGTCCGCGAGCGTCCGCAGATAGATCGGATGGACGCCGGGCACGAGCATCGCGCCGTTGAGCGCCGAGGCTATCGCACCATCGCTGGCGAAGACTCTGCGCAGGGAGCTGCCGCGCGACTTGACCCAATCATCGTCGGCGCAGACCGGAGCAATGTTTTCGAGCACGAGGAGTTCGGGCCGGTATGGCGTCTTGTGCTTGATCTTCAGCGTGGTCGATTCGAGGCTGGCGAGGACGTCTCCAGGAGACATGCCGGGGATGAGGCCAATCACCGTGGTCATCGACGTGCTCCCTTCTGCGGACCGCGCGGTCGCGTCGTCGCCTGTTTGCTTACGGCATAGTTCGCGACCACGGACTTGAGGCTGCCCATGGCCCGTGTCAGCGCCTCCAGCTCTTCTTCGCCGAGGGCGTTGCCGTTCGGGGTATCGCCACTCTTGTTGAGGGTCACCATCGCCTGGTCGCAGATGCGCTCGGTGGCGGCCACGTAGGATGGCACCGTTTGCTGCTC
>JBBSKE010000153.1:0-8204 GCA_038256595.1 Tepidiformales bacterium
AGGGTATGGTGCTCTTCTTTGCCGTCACCGCGATGATGGTGAACCTGATCATTGATACTTCGTACGCATTCCTCGACCCGCGGATTCGGCTGTCATGAGCAACCAGGCACAGGCGCTCGGAACATTCGACGTCGCGGAAACTGGCCTCTCCCCGCGAAAACGGTCGCGCTGGGAGCGAATGCGCCAGGTCGCCCGGAAACAACCACTGGGCGTTATCGGCCTGTTCATCGTCATTATGCTCGTCCTAATGGCGATCTTTGCGCCGGTGATTGACCCGTACGACCCGATCAGCATCGATGCACCTTCTCTTGAGCCGCCGAGTTCGGACCATTATTTCGGGACCGATGCAAGGGGCCGCGACGTCTTCAGCAGAGTGGTCTACGGGAGCCGGATCTCGCTCCAGGTCGGCCTCATTGCGACCTTTGTAGCGAGCCTCGGCGGAGCCCTCATCGGCCTGGTGTCCGGGTACTTCAAGGGCCGGGTAGACATGATCCTTCAGCGGTTCATGGATTCGATGCAGTCGATCCCGTTCCTCGTCCTGGCATTGGTTCTCGTTTCCCTCTTTGGAAACGAAATCTGGAAACTCATGATTGTCGTGGGTATCGCCATTATGCCGGGGCAGGGGCGCGTCTTGCGCAGTGTTGTGTTGCGCGAGTCGGGGACGTTGTACATCGAAGCGGCACGGTCCATCGGCGCTACCTCGCCGCGGATCATGTTCCGGCACATCCTGCCGAACATCGCCCCATCGATGATCATCCTTGGCTCGTCGCTTCTCGGGGCGGCGATCCTCATCGAGGCCGGACTTTCGTTCCTCGGCTTCGGTACACCGCCACCGGCGCCCTCCTGGGGCGGCGACCTGAGCGGCAGCGCCCGTCAGTTCTTCGTTCGCGCCCCCTGGATGGCGATTTTCCCTGGCGCCGCCCTTAGCCTTGTTGTGCTCGGGGTGAACCTCATGGGCGATTCGCTCCGCGACATCCTCGATCCTCGGATGCGAAACACGTAGAAGACCCGAACGACACCGTACGACATACCAAGAAGCCCGGGATTACACCCGGGCTTCTTGGTTTCTGCGACCAGGTTGCTGGCCTATTGGGGGCACAACGTGGGCCACGAACTCTTTCGGCCGCGGCGCCCAGCGGGTAGGAGGTCGGTCGTGCTGGCCTTCGAGCGCTCGACCCATGCTTCGATCGCAAACAAGGCCATGAGCCACGTAGCCGACCCGGACCATTGCGCCCAAACCGCGCGGGAACGACAGCACAAACCTCGAAGACCTGGCGAGGGTCAGGCGTGAAACTTTCGAGTTAAGCGTTCGGGGCGGCTAACTCGCAGGAGTCTGCCGCCCCAATCTCACCCCGGCTATGGCCCGCCCGAGACGTTGAAGTTCACCTGGGCAGAGAGGCATTTGGGCGCTGGGGCCCCTTCGACTTCGTTGCAAGCGGTGTATCGAAGCACGTAACTCGCCGCGTTGAGGTGCGGAAGATTGAAGACGAAGGTCGTGCCAATTCGGTTCGAGACATCCTGGCCGTTCACCTGCCAGTTGAGGTACGTATACGGCCCGTTGACGACTGCCTGACACGTCATGGTTTGTTGGGCGTTGTTTACCACGCATGGTGGGCTCGTCCAGCCTGCGAAAAACGGCCCGGAGATTGGCGTCGGAGCGAGCGTCGGCGGTGTGGTCGGCGTGGGCGTGACCGTCGCGGTTGGCGTCGGGGTCGGCGTGTCGGTCGGAGCCGTGGTCGGGGTTGCGGTCGAAGTCGCAGTCGCCGTCGCGGTCGCGGTCGGCGTGGGCGTATGCGTCGCTGTTGGAAGCGGGGTCGGCGATGGCGTGCCGGGGCCAGTCGTCACCGTTGGCGACGGCGGCCGAGTGGGCGTCGCGGTCGCAGGGCGCGTCGGTGTCGCAGTCGCGGGAACGGCGGTTGCGGCGACGACGGTCGCGCCAGCGGTGGACGGAGTCAGCGTGACCGTCTGGTCGGCCGGGGCGTCCTCGGTGTGGATTTCGACGTTGCCCTTGTCGTCATAGGCGTGCACGGCAACGCTCGTCCCGGTCCTGGTCGGGCTGGTAACTTCGATCTTGTAGGTGCCGCCCGCAGGGAGCGTGACCTGGATAGTGCCCGCCCCGGGGGGTGGTGGCTTTTCGGTGCAGGTGGGGTCGCGCCATGCCGAGGTGAAGGTGTAGGTCGAGCCCGGGATCGCGGTTTGGGCGAGAGCCTGGGTGTTCGACGCCGGTCCTGCGTCAGACGTGCCGGTGACGCGACCCTGGTCGTCCGTAACCTTGATGCGCGAGGTGGCAGGCGCCGAGACCACGACGGCGCTGAGGCTGTCGCTCGCTTCGAAGAGCACGCTGCTCAGCACTTTGCCTTTGTAAACGTCGAGCGTCGTGCGGTCGGCGTAGTACGGGTCGTTGATGAGGATCTGGTTGGTCGCCGGGTCGATGCCGATGGCGGCAATCCAGTGGCCGGGCACTTCGAGGACGACCGGGCGGCCTGCGGCGAGTTCGGAGCGGATAAGATCCTCGCTGCCGCTGCCGGTCGTTCGAAAACGGACCGTCCGGGCCTCGGGATTGGCAGCCTTGATGGCGCCGGAGAGCTGGTTGGCAGCGGACCAGATGACGTTGCCGTAGATGTAGCCCTGGCTCACCCAGCCGCTGGCCGTCCGTTGCGCGCCGATGTTGAACCAGGCGTTCACGGCCTCTGGCGTGAGCGACGTGCCATCGGGCATGGTCACGAGCTGGAAGAGGGCCATGACGGTGACCACGGAGGTCATCGCACAGCCACACTGCTCGATGGTCGAGCCGCAGGTGTTCTGGAAGCGGAATTCGTCGTCCTTCGCCTTCGCGTACTCCTCGGCCGCCCAGCGCGTGTCGTTCTGGGCGAAAAGCGGCGCGGCCGGGTCCGCACCGAGGATGGCACGAGTGGCGGCCAGCACGGCTGGCGCCTGGCGGATGTCGCCAGCGACCGGATCCGGCCCCGACGGCAACGCTTCGGGACCGCAGAGGAAGTCCGGGACCGCCGCGACGACCTCCTCAGTCGGTGCAGGAGAGGGAACGGCCGTGGGCGACGGTGGCGCCGGCGTCTCGGTGGGTAGTGGCGCGACGGCCTTGTTCCCACCCTGCCCCGATGCGAGCACGTAGACGCCCAGGAGCGCGGCGATCGCGACCCCGAGGAGGGCTGCAATTCGCGTGAATGGCAGGCCTCGGCCGAAGCGCGGATCGACAGTCAGGGCGCCTGGAAGTTCCTTCCGTGTGCCGCCATCTGGGACCGCCCGAACGGCGAACTGGACGGTCGAACGGGTGCCGGTCAACGGCCGCTTTGGTTTGCGAACTTCGACGCGGGCGGTTCGGGATTCGCCAGGGCCAACCTCGAGATCGGCGGGCATGAACTTGTACTCGAGCTGGGCCTCGGCGTCGTCGCCGGCGAACTGCACTCGCACGGGATGGTTCCCGGCATTCTGGACGACGACCCGGAACTCCTTCTCCGATTGTCGCGGCGAGAGTTCATATGTGGTCGCTTCGAAGGGGAGGATGTTGATCGCGCCGTGCGCCTCGACCGCGGCCCCGGCGGTTCGAACGGCGGCGATCACGGCGAAACTGCGCTCGCCGGCGAGTGTGTCCGGGAGTTTCGGGGGGCGAATGGTCAGAGTCGCATCGGCGCGCGTGCCCGGGAGGATGTTCACGTTCGTGGGCGCGAGGGTGAACCACTCAACCGGCAGGCCATCGAGCGAGAGGGCAACCTGCTCGACCGTCGTGCCGCGGTTTTCGATGGCGATCTGGGCAACGAGCACGCCGCCGGCATCCATGTTGTTCTGGGGCATCGCGAGGGTCACGGCCATGCGCGCCGGGGAGACGGTGGGCGGGGGAGGAGGCGCCGGCGCCCGGCTCATGACCGGCAGCGGGATACTCGGCATGGGAGGCGGTGGTGGCGAGGGCGACTGCACGACGTGCGGAACCGGCGGGGGCACTGAGAGCGATGGCTGCGCTACCGGTGCATCGAATTGGTCGTCGAAGAGAGCTGGTTCGTCCGCAGGCACGACAGGCGTTGGCGCGGGCGCTGCTGTTTCGAGCGACGTTCCATACACCGCCTCGACGTCGCCGAATCGGAGGGTATCGCTCGGCGAGATAGCGACGCGCTCGTTCGCGCCGAGGCGGCGGCCGTTGACGAAGGTACCGGTGGGGGAGCCGAGGTCCTGGAGGAAAACCTGGTCGCCTTCGACGATAACGCGGGCGTGGCGGCGGCCAACGGAAGCGTCGCGAATCGGGACGCCGCTGTCTTCGGCGCGGCCGATCATGGTCGATTCTTGCGAAAGCGAATACTCGACCGTCCGCCCATCCCGGGTGCGAACGTTTAGCACGCCGTTTGTCACCGTCCCACCGCCTCTAATCCCCAACGTTCGTGATTCACCGCGCATATTAGCGCGCAACCGCTTCGCCGCGCGACATATGCGAAGAAGAGTTCATATTTCGGACATTCCCGGCGGCGAACCTGCCGCGTTTGCAGGGAATCGCTAGACTCGACCGGGTGAAGCCCAGCGACCATGGTCATCAACTCATCATCGACTTCCTGCGCGCCGAAATCGCGCGTATGCGGAGGGGCGGTATCCCGGTCGGCGAGGATGATTTCCGCGGCCTGCACATCCCCGAAGCCGAGGTGGACCGCCTCCTGGGGTCGTTCGCCACCGCCAATGACGACACCGACGCCGACCACAACGCCCTGGTCGCGCGGCTCGCGGCCTATCCCGCGGAAGCGAGCGAGCGGTTCGCCCGGCTCGTCGAGCATTTCGCCCTCGGCACGTTCGAGGCGGGCTGCCTGCTGCTCTGCCTCGTGGTCGAAGATGACCTCGGCGCCGAGCGGCTCATCGCCTACGTGCAGGACGACGTCTCGAAGCGGCGGCCGCGGGTGGACCTTGCGGCGCGGCTCTTCGCGCCCGGTGACGAAGGCGATTCGTGGGCGGCCGCCTTCCACCCGTCCTGGCCGCTCGTCCGCTGGAAGCTCATCCAGGTGTTCGATGAGCCTGGCCAGCCGTTCACGCCCCTGCGCGCCCGCTATCTCGCGCTGCACCCCGGGGTAGCGATGTACCTGCGCGGAGCGGCGGCGATCGACGAATCGCTCTTCCCCTTCGCCGAACTGGTCGAACATGGCGAGGCACTCACGCTGCGCATCGCCCGTGCCGAACTCGATGAGGCGATTGCGGCGAAGCTGTCCGCTTTCCCCATTGCCAGCCTCGATACGCGCGTGATTGCGGTCAGCGGCAAGGATTCTTCGCAGCAGGAGGCCTCCGCAGCGGCGCTGGCAGCGGGTTCGAACCGGCCGCTGATTACGGTCGATCTACAAGAGCTGGGCGCGCAACTCGGGCTCGATGCAGCGATGACCGTCGTCCTCCGTGAGGCGGGATTGCGGGACGCGGTCGCCTTCCTGGGCAACACCGGCGCGCTGACCAACGAGCAGTGGGCCTGGCTGATGACCACGCTGCGCCAATCAAGCCCCGCGCCGCTCGTGGTGATTGCGACCACGCCGGAACGGCCGCCATGGACCGGCCTGACGGTCGCCATTCCCGCCGGCACCTTCGAAGGCCGGCGCGCGACCTGGCTGCGCGAACTGGGCGAGGCGAAATCGGTCTCGGACGACGAACTGGATGTGCTCGCCGACACCTTCGACCTTTCGGCCACTCGGATCGCCGAAGCAGCCCGAATCGCAGCAGGGACTGCGCTCTGGAATTCGCCCACGGAGGCGATCCCGGTCACCGAAGACGTCTTCGCGGCGGCGCGCGTGGCGGCGAGCCCCGTGCTGCTCTCGTTCGCCCGCCGAATCACGCCGCGCTACCACTGGAACGACATCATCCTGCCCGGCGATACCCGCGCCCAACTCGTGGAGCTGACTGGTCGAGCGCGCTACGCCCGGACCGTGCTCGACACCTGGGGCTTCGGGGCAAAACGCGTCGGACGCGGCGCCACCGCGCTCTTCGCCGGACCTTCGGGCACGGGGAAGACGATGGCCGCCGAGATCATGGCCCGCGAACTGCAGCTTGAGCTGTACGCGATTGACCTCTCCGGCGTCGTTTCGAAGTACATCGGCGAGACCGAGAAGAACCTCGAGACGATTTTTACTGAGGCGTCGGCGGCCAGCGCCCTGCTCTTCTTCGACGAAGCAGACGCGCTCTTCGGCAAGCGTTCAGAGGTGAAGGACGCCCACGACCGCTACGCGAACATCGAGACGGCCTACCTGCTCCAGCGCATCGAGGCCTATCCTGGGCCGGTGATCCTTGCGACGAACCTGAAGTTGAACCTCGACGAAGCGTTCCTCCGGCGGCTCGACTTCGCCATCGATTTCCCCTTCCCGGAGGAGGCGGAGCGGACCCTGATCTGGACTCGCGCGTTCCCGGCGGCGACGCCCATAGACCCGGCTGTCGATTTTGGCTTCCTCGCGAACCAGTTCCGGCTGACCGGCGGCAATATTCGCAACATCGCCCTCGCGGCTGCGTTCATGGCCGCGGCAGACGATTCCGCGATCGAAATGCGGCACCTGATGGCGGCGACCCGGCGGGAATACCAGAAACTGGGCCGGATGATTTCCGAATCGGACTTTGGCGTGCATACGGGCGGCAGAATCCCGAACGAAAATGGCCGTTGATGCGAAAAATGGGGCATGATTCGCGCAACGGGGTTGACACGCGAGTAGAATCGCTGCTGGGAGTGCATCGCCATGAGTGAGTTGACGGAAGAAACAGCCAGCCGCAAGCGCGAACTGCGCCAGCGCACGGACGAGCGAACACAGAAACCCGGCACCGCGCCGGAGCGGCCGAGCTGGGTCTCCGGGCTGCACGCCACGACCGGTAACCGCAGCGTGAGCCGCGTGCTCTCGGGGTCGGCGCCGCTCGGGGGCATCAAGCTCTCGCCCGGGCTGAACAACCCGGCCATTTCGCGGATGATCTTCCGGCTCGCCGCCCAGCGAATGGGCGAAATGGCCGACGAAGAAGAACTCCAGGCCAAGCACACCGATGCCGCAATCGCTCAGCGCATGGGCGAGATGACGGAAGAGGACGAACTGCAGGCGAAGCACACGGATGCCGCCATCGCCCAGCGCGCTGGCGAGATGACCGAAGAAGAAGACGAACTCGCCCAGGCCAAGCACACCGACGCTGCCATGGCGCAGCGCATGGGCGAGATGGCCGACGAGGAAGAGCTGCAAGCGAAGCACGAATCGCCATCGCTCGGGGCTGAGGGCGGCACGCTCGACGACGAGGCCGCCAATCGCATCGAATCGCAGCGCGGCGGTGGCTCTGGCCTCAGCCCGGACATCCAAACGAAGATGGAAGGACATTTCGGCGCCGATTTCTCCGGCGTTCGCGTGCACCAGGATAGCGAATCGGATTCGCTGGCCGCGGGGATGTCGGCGCGCGCGTTTACCACCGGCAGCGACGTATTCCTCCGCCAGGGCGAGCGGGCCGGTGACACCACGCTCATGGCGCACGAACTCACCCACGTCGTCCAGCAGACCTCGGGCATGGCCTCGGGTGCGCAGGGCGCCGGGCTCAGCGTTGGCGCCTCGGACGACCCTCTCGAAGTCGAAGCCGACCGCGAAGCTGCCGCCCTGAACGCAGGCGCCCCCGCCAGGCTCGTCGCTGAAGAAGCGGACCACCAGCACTAGCCAGCCGGGAGGGCAGCGATGTTCCAGGATGTGGATGAGACCCTGCGCGCCGTCCTCCTCGCCGATGTGCCGATCGACCGCACAGAGGTCGATATCGCTTTCGATCGCCCCACGCGGGAGTGGTCCTCACGCCTCACGCGCCCGGCAATCAACCTGTTTCTCTTCGATATTCGCGAACGAACGGACTATCGCGACGACACCTGGCAGGTTCGCACGCGGGAGAACGGCACCTTCGAGCGCACCCGTGCGCCTCGCCGCGTAGACCTCGCCTATCTCGTGACCGCCTGGACGAAAGAGGCGGCAGACGAGCACCGGATCCTCGGGCGGCTGCTCCCGGCGATGTATCGCACAAGCCAGGTGCCGCCGGCGATGCTCCGCGGCGCGCTCGCCCAGGCGTCAATCCCGGTGCTCGCCCGAGTAATGACCGCCGACCACGTCGCCAAGCCCGCGGACTTCTGGGGCGTCATGGACAACGAGTTCCGGGTCGCGCTCACCTGGGTGCTCACCGTGCCACTGGACGTGTTCGCACCACAGGACGGGCCGCTCGTCACCACCCGGATCTTC